>JAZNJZ010000096.1:0-1550 GCA_045578325.1 Eubacterium sp. | reverse complement strand
GGTTATTTGGGCGTTGGCTTGATGCTTGCCCTTGCTGGTATTGGTAGTTGCTATGGTACAACAATTGCAGGTAATGCAGCAGAAGGTGGTTTGAAAAAGGATCCTTCTAAGTCGGCTGGTTATATGATTCTTTCTGCGATGCCTGCTTCTCAAGGTCTTTATGGTTTTGTAGCTTTCATGACTGCTGAAACTGTAACGTCGGCTAATGGCTTGCAGACATTCGGTCTGGGTCTTTGCGTTGGTTTGGTATTTTTGATCTCGGCAGTTCGTCAAGGTCAACTTTGTGCCAATGGTATTGCAGGTATGGCCCAAGGTCATGATGTACAGACAAACACCATGATTTATGCTGCTCTTCCTGAATTCTATGCCATCCTTGCATTGGTAGCTACATTCTTGGTATAATCTGATTATTAAAACTTTATAAGCGGTTGCTTCTTTATGAGGCAACCGCTTTTTGTATATATTTATGGAATTTTTTAAGTTTTGGCGAAAATGTTTACAAAATTCTTTGAATTATTTCTTGCAAATACTTTATTATATCGTTGAAATTGTGTAATTTTGCACTTGAATTTTAAGATTAGGTATTTAGCAAATGGCAAAAGAATTGTTAGCCCCCGACTATATCTTCGAATCGAGTTGGGAAGTATGTAATAAAGTAGGGGGTATTTATACGGTTTTGTCTACTCGGGCAAAAACTTTGCAAGATGTACATAAGGATAAGGTAATTTTTATCGGCCCGGATTTTTGGGTAGGAAAAGAAAATCCTTTGTTTACTGAAAATGAGAATCTGTGTGTAGCATGGCGTGAACATGCATTGACTAACGACGACCTTAAAGTTCGCATTGGTCGTTGGAATATTCCTGGAGAACCTATTGTTGTTTTGGTGGATTTCTTCCCCTTCTTTGCTAATCGTGATGAAATTTATGGTAAGATGTGGAACGACTTCAAGGTCGATTCCCTTCATGGTTATGGCGACTATGACGAAGCTTCCATGTTTTCATATGCAGCAGGTAAGGTTGTAGAAAGTTTTTACCGATTTAACTTGACAGAAAAAGATCGTGTGGTTTATCAGGCTCATGAGTGGATGACGGGCATGGGAGCCTTGTATCTGCAAAAAGCGGTTCCTCAGA
Source organism: Eubacterium sp. (assembly GCA_045578325.1). Taxonomy (GTDB): domain Bacteria; phylum Bacillota; class Clostridia; order Lachnospirales; family Lachnospiraceae; genus Eubacterium_F. The sequence continues at coordinate 420 of JAZNJZ010000096.1, read as the reverse complement.
TTGCAACAATCTTTACAACTCATGCCACTTCAATCGGTCGCTCTATCGCCGGAAACAACAAGCCTCTTTACGATTATCTTTTTGCTTATAATGGCGATCAAATGGCTCGCGAATTGAATATGGAAGCCAAACATTCCATTGAAAAGCAAACAGCTCATCATGTAGATTGCTTCACTACCGTAAGCGAGATAACCAACAATGAATGTAAGGAGTTGCTCGACAAGCCTGCCGATGTGGTATTGATGAACGGTTTCGAAAATGACTTTGTTCCTCAGGGTAGAGCTTTCGCTCCCAAACGTAAGAAAGCCCGTGCTGCCATGCTTAACTTGGCCAACAAACTTTTGGGAACAAATTTGGGCGATGATACGTTGATTATTGGTACCAGTGGTCGATACGAGTTTAAGAACAAGGGTATCAATG
>JAZNJZ010000095.1:0-3781 GCA_045578325.1 Eubacterium sp. | reverse complement strand
TAAACAACGCTTCTTTAAATGTATTGTATTCTTCGGTTCCCTTCTGAATTTCCGGAGCTCCTGCCACCCCATTTGCCAATACCACACAAGTATCGTTCGTGGATGTATCACGATCTACTGAAATCATATTGAAGGTGTCTGAAACAACTTCTCTCAACGCTTCCTGCAAAAGATCATGACCAATGGTAGCATCCGTTGTAATAACGCTTAACATCGTGGCCATATTCGGATGAATCATACCAGAACCTTTGCTCATACCACCAATGGTAACCGGTGTACCAGCTACATCAAAGGTAACCGCACTTTCCTTCGAAACTGTATCCGTTGTCATAATAGCTTCTGCCGCTTCTTTTGCCGCTTCTCTCGTATCCGCCAACGCTTCTTTCAGAAGTTTCACACCAACCTGAATTGGCTCCATACGAAGCTGCATACCGATAACGCCAGTAGATGCCGTCAATACTTCCTCCGGCTTCACACCAAGCACCTCTGCTGTAGCACTAGCCATATTATAATTGTATGTTTTTCCTTCTTCTCCCGTACATGCATTGGCAATTCCGCTATTGAGAACCACAGCATGTACTGGAGCCGCTTTTTCTACCAATTCCTTATCCCAAAGAACGGGAGCTGCTTTTACTACATTTGTAGTAAAAGTTCCTGCCGCTGTTGCTGGCTCGCTTGTATACACAAGAGCCATGTCCTTTCGGTCTTTATATTTTATTCCTGCTGCAGCTCCTGCCGCCTGAAATCCTTTGGCTGCGGTCACACCGCCATCTATCTTCTTAATCATAATTAACCTCCTTATCATGGAAATACTGGAACCAAACGTAAGCCTTCCTGCTCTTCAAAACCAAACATAATATTCATGTTCTGCACCGCCTGACCTGCTGCACCTTTTGTCACATTGTCCATGGCACCCATCATGATAACACGTCCAGTTCTCTCGTCCACTTTCGGACAAACATCTACAAAGTTACTTCCTTCAACCCATCTTGTTTCTGGGCAAGTTCCATCTTCCAATACACGAACAAAATACTCATCCGCATAAGCTTCTTCGTATGCTTTTCGAACCATTTCTTTTGTCACACCTGGTTTCAGATTGGCATAAGCCGTAATCAAAATACCACGATTCATTGGAACCAAGTGTGGGGTAAAGTTCAACATCACTGGTTCGCCAGCTGCGTAAGTAAGCTGCTCCTCAATCTCTGGAGTATGTCTGTGATTTGACACACCGTACGCTTTGATGTTTTCATTTACTTCGCAATACAAGTTCGGAATCTTGGCACCACGTCCGGCACCACTGGTTCCTGACTTTGCATCAATAATCAATGTATTTAAATCAATGTATCCATTCTTCACCATTGGATAAATAGACAATGTTGAACAGGTTGGATAACATCCTGGATTGGCAATCAATCTTGCGTCTTTTACTTTGTCACGATTCAACTCGCACAATCCATAGACAGCTTCTTCGATAAACTGCTTGCTTTTGTGCTCGATGCCGTACCATTTTTCATATACATCCACATCTTTAATACGGAAATCCGCACTTAAGTCAATAACCTTACAGTTGCTAAGAATCTCTTCGTCAATGACCGATGCCAAGTACCCCTGCGGTGTCGCTGTAAAGATAACATCTGCCTCTTTGCATAACGCATGCAAATCATCGCCTTTGCAAAGATTCTCTACAATCTGGAACATATTTCCAAATACGGAACTAAATTTCTCATCTACATAGCTTCTTGAGCCATACCATACAATCTCAACCTCTTTGTGCTGCAACAACAGTCTCACCAGCTCCTGTCCTGCATATCCAGTTGATCCAATAATACCTGCTTTTATCATATCGTCTACCTCTCTTATTTTTTCTTTTTCTTGATCTGGAACTTCATTGTCGTTACGTTTCCTGCTTTGTCAGTCACCTTAACATTGTAAGTCCCCTTTTTTTTCAATGTTACTTTCTTCTTATTTCTATTTTTCTTATTTATTTTTACGGATTTGATGCCACTTAGCTTATCCGAAAATCGCAGTGTAATCTTTTTATTGCGATACACTTTTCCATTTTTTGCCCCTTTTACAACCGGTTTGACATTGTCAATTGTAAATCGAAGGGTAGTCGTGTTATTATTTGCATCTGTCGCAACTAATGTATGTTTTCCATCCTTGCTCAACTTGAACTTGGTGGTACCATAATTTTTGCCATTTAAGGTAACTTCTCGGATACTCGTATTATCCGTCACTTCGATATTTCTTTCTCCTCGATAACATTTTCCATTTGCCACTCCTGAAACCACTGGCGCCACTGAATCCACCGATGCAATCGGCCGACTCGCTGTTCCTGCATAGAGTTTCTGGTCAACTGGCATGTTATCCATAGTCCAAGTTGCGGTGTTACCATTTATCGTTCCATTGCTTTCTGTAATGGCTTCCGGTAATGTAATTGACATTTCAAATATGATTCCTAGTCCATCTGTAGATGTGTTCACAGATGCATCGGATGTGTTAGACACTGTTGCTCCAGAAGAAGATGCATCTCCTATTATACCTTCACGAAGTGTTCCATTAAATCTCATATTTGATAATAACAAAGAGGTAAAAGGAGCTTCAAGGTCCTCTTTTTTATACTGATCTGGCGCATTGGAATCTCGGACCATCGTATTGTAATACGTGTCAGAATTTATCAAGAATTGCCCCATGGTTTGTACGGAATCAAACGTAAACGCGCGTTGAAATGTATAATAATCTTTTCCTTCAATTAACGTTTCTCCCCTTACAAAATCGCCACTTTCCAATGGTCCCACCGATGAATCCGGTGATGCTTTTGCCTGTTCATACAACTCTTTACTATATAGGTATGTTACCTGATATGTACATGTTCCATCCGAATTTACTGCCATCTCCATCCTCTGACCATAACATCCTGTCAGCAAACTCATAACCAACATTGTCGACACGATAAGTCGAATTAATTTTTTCATATTTAATAATCCTCCTGAGTTATGATTTATACATAAATTTCTCTGTTCGTTCCTATTAATTATGTATAATCCCTCTTTTTATGCATAAAATACTGTATATTTTCATTTTTATGCATATTATTCACGAACAATATCATTATACACCCCTTTGAAATATAACGCAAGTACAAATTATTCTTGCAAGAATATTTCGTACAATTTTACTATTTTCCACTTGCATAATATTCATTTATGTTGTATATTTATCTAAGGACGAATTCGTCCACTACAACAGATATATTAAAATATGGAGGTTTTATCATGAAAGAAAAAGTTATTCTTGCCTACTCTGGCGGTCTGGATACTACTGCTATCATTCCATGGCTGCAGGAAAATTTTGATTACGAAGTAATCTGTGTCTGCATCGATTGCGGTCAGGAAGAGGAATTAGACGGTCTGGAAGAAAGAGCAAAATTCTGTGGAGCTTCCAAGCTTTACATAGAGGATGTTATCGACGAGTTCTGTGACGAGTATGTAGTTCCTTGTGTTCAGGGACATGCTGTATACGAGAACAAATATCTTCTCGGTACATCTATGGCTCGTCCAGTTATTGCAAAACGTCTTGTTGAGATTGCTCGTAAAGAAGGCGCTACTGCTATCTGTCACGGTGCTACTGGTAAAGGAAATGACCAGATTCGTTTTGAGCTTGGTATCAAAGCATTGGCACCAGATCTTAAGATCATCGCTGCTTGGAGAAGTGACAAATGGACAATGGATTCTCGTGAGTCCGAGATCGAATACTGTAAGGCACACGGCATCGATCTTCC
>JAZNJZ010000094.1:0-2719 GCA_045578325.1 Eubacterium sp. | reverse complement strand
GATATCTGGATGGCTGAGCTTGAGGAAGAGTTTTACGAGGATTATATGAGAGCACATAACGCTCTTGAGGATTGGAAGAACGCGAAACGAGCAAGATACAATACTTCGGACATAAATGTTTGGGACATTCGTGATTCTCTTCAGGGCAATTATCGTGGATATTGCTGCTTGAGTGTTACCAACAAGTACAGAGAAGAAATCATCGAACACGATGGCATTAAGTGGGCATTCCTCATTGATGTTGTTGCTGTTGATGATAAGGAATATGAAGTCATTATCGCCCACGGCAAGGTAAAGGGACAGGAAGATGTTCGTGTAACTTGGTCCGCTGAAAGATATGTTGAAGACCACTTCAACGATGAGCACACCCATGACAAAGGTTGGGGACTTTTCCTTCAGCACAGACGCGCTTATGTTGCTGATACGAAGTTGGTTGAAGGCAGAGACGAGCCTTGTATCCGTGCAAGAGCACACAAGGATATGATTCGTCACAAGGAAGCACTTGAAGCAAAGATTATGAAAATTTGTGACCAGATTGATTCCGTAATGGATGAATTTGGCGAATACTACATCAAAGGAACTAATGGAAGAACCGCTCACGTTTGGAGAATTTTTGCATCTGGTCCAATCCAAAGACTTCATACTCGAGTCTTGTGCAAGGAAGTAAAAAATATTTAATATTGAGAATCTACACACAAGTGTGTTAAAAACAGCGCTAAATTATATGATTTATTTTTAAGGAGTATAATTTAGCGATGTTTGGTTATATTTACAAAACTACAAATAAACTCAACGGTAAAATTTACATCGGGCAGAAAAAATCTGAAAAATTTCTACATGAGAAGTATCTTGGTTCAGGCAAGATCTTACATCAGGCGATTCTAGAAAATGGAAAAGAAAATTTTAGTGTAGAATTACTAGAAGAGTGTGATACATCGGAACAGTTAAATGAACGTGAAATCTACTGGATTTCTTTTTACAATAGTACTAATCCGGAAATTGGATACAATTTGAGTAAAGGTGGATATGTTCCACGCCTAAGCGGTATTCATAATGGCTTTTACGGAAAACATCATTCTGAGGAAACACGAGCTAAATTCAAGCTTCGTAAGAAATTGTGTGGCGAGGAACATCCTCGTTTTGGAAAACATTTGTCAGAGGAAGCTAAGAAACGAATCAGTGATAAAAATCGCGGAAGAATCAAGACACCAGAAGAAAAACAAAAGCGTCTTGAAACTATGAATGAACATGGTGGATACGGCTGGTGGATTGATGATGAATACAGACAAAAACTAAGTCTGAGTCAGCAAGGAAAAAACGATTGGGCACAAGGAACTATTTGGATAAACAACGGAGATCAAACAAAAATGATACAGCCTGATCAACTTGATAAGTATATTTCACAAGGCTGGGTTCGCGGAAGATTGAGGATGTCCGAAGAACAAAAGAAGAAAATTGGAGATGCATTTCGAGGTCATACTGCTCAGAACAAGGGGACAATCGTTATAAATAAGAATGGAATAGAAAAGTTCATCCTTCCTGATGATATAGACACGTATCTTAATGACGGCTGGGCTCGTGGTAGAGCTCCAATGTCGGAGGAGACGCGCAGGAAGATATCTGAATCTGCTAGAAGCAGACCGAAAGGCGAGTCGCGCTTTTGGATTACAGACGGAATAAACAACAAACGTGTTACAAAAGATGAATTAGAAGAATTTCTTAATAACGGTTGGAAACGTGGTCATCAAAATTTTAGAAAATGATCTGCAAAGAGGTAAGAAAATAATGTCAATAAAGATGATACCAAATTATGAATTACAAATACACAAGAAAGATGATGGATGGGACCTGATATTTACTCAAGGTTCTAAAATACAGCGTGCACATATAACCACGCTTTTAGATATAGAAAAATATTTGGAGGAATGGTGTGAAGGCTATTCTTCTGTGAAACGAAAGGATGAATGACCAATGAAAAAGAAAATTCTAAGTATTGTACTACTGCTGGTAATGCTTCTGTCCGTATGTTGCCTCTTTACTGCGTGTCTCGAAGACACTGACGCGTCTCGCCAGGATAATCGTAACACGTTGAAGAACGCAGACAATCTTCAGGCTGCACAGCCGACTCCCACTGATATCTCGTATTCTCTTGAACGATACAATCTTATTCGTAGAGCATACTGGGTAAATGGTCAGCGTGAAAAGGCCAACGCACTGCCCTGCGAAGTTGTGAAGCCTCTTGGATATATTGTTTTGTTCAGCGGAAACACAGTTGTTGGTAACTTTGTTGTTGATGGAAAAGTATCAAGTTTGAATAGTTATCTGACTCCGGATTCTATCTATCCCGGTTCCACATCTTGCGAGTGGCTTGCTGATGTTGATGGTTCCTATGGTGCAAATGATGATGGAATCTTTTTCTTCACTCCTGATGGTAAATATATTGAGTGGACCGGCATATATCTGTATAGCGACATTCCGTTTGAAGTAGTTGACCCAGTGCTGAAGATTGCTGTTATGGGAGGAGAAAACAATGAGTAAGGGCGGAATCATTGCAGTTACTATTATTAGTACGTTGCTTGTGCTTTTGTTGGGAGTAGTTATCTACTTCTCTTGTGTTCCTTCAGGTGTTGAGGCTTGGAATAATTGGCGTCATGATGTACAGGATGCGGATGATAGAACCAATTATGAAACCCTGAAGCAGTTTGAAGATACTTGTAGG
>JAZNJZ010000093.1:0-12059 GCA_045578325.1 Eubacterium sp. | reverse complement strand
AATACCGAGGGGATGTTGCCCTTCGAAAACGAAGTTGCAGAGTATGTGAAAAGTACGGGAAATCACGTATTGTACCGTGTGACACCGATTTACGATGGCAATGATCTGGTGGCGAAAGGCGTCCAGATGGAAGCGTACTCTGTGGAGGATGAGGGAGCAGGTGTGTGTTTTAATGTATATGCTTATAATGTGCAACCTGGTATTAAGATTGACTACGCTACGGGAGAAAGTCAGCAGGATACGAGCAAAACAACCACCGGAAAGACAGAGGACTACGTTCTCAACACCAACACAAAAAAATTTCATCTTCCAACCTGTGGAAGTGTCGGCGACACTCAGGTGAACAATCGCCAGAATTTTAAGGGAAAAAGAGATGATTTGATTCAACAAGGATATGAGCCTTGTGGACGCTGTCATCCATAGAATAATAAAAAAAGGGCTGCCGCGTGGGCGATTCGAAATCACTCATGCAGGCAGCCCATATATATGTTATCAATAGCGATTACAATATTTCTACCGCTTCTGGCACCACAAATTTCAACTGTCGTTTCCGAATATCAATGGTTGTACGATTTTCTGCTGTAATGCGCTCCCCATCGCAGTACAACGAAAGGGATTCCAGCCCACCTTTTGGGGAAACGGAGATGGATTTGGCTTCCAAAATAAACACCGAAGAATCAATGCGTTTGACATGGTTATGAGCATATCGATTGTAAAACCGAAGTTGCTGCAGGAGGGACATGTCCTTGGCAAGAATCACATTCATGAGGCCATCCGTTGGTGTTGCCTCAGGTAAGGGAGTAAACCTACCTCCGGTATAAGGGCCGTTAAAACATGCAGCAAAACAATATTTTCCACTAAAGTTTTTCCCATCGATGACAAGTTCATATTCTTCCGCTGGATTAAAGAAGCGACTTTTGATACCAAATCCAACAAGATTTAACATGCGCATGCCATTGACCTCCATCACGTCAACAAGATTTACCTGACCAGTAATCAGCTGTTCGATGGAGAGAAAAGACTTCATGTGTCGATCATAGTATTTTACAAAATTATTACTGTTTCCACAAGGATAACAAGTGACTTCTGCGTGATCAAAATGATCAATGCCGGATACGACTTGAGCCAAAGTGCCAGATCCTCCGCAGCTATAAAAGCGGATGTTTTCATTGGAAAACAAGGAACACATCTTGCTGGTCATTTCTCTTTCGTAACCTGCGTATTCAGAGATGAAAATCAACGGCTGGATGTCATGTGCCTCACAGGCTTCAAGAATCTCTTGTTTGATCTTTACGCTGTGGTCTCGTTGACCGGCAGCCGGATTGATGATAAAGATATGTCTCATAGGCAATCCCTCTTTCGTATTGTACCAAAATATTCTAACTCTATTATAACTAAAAAATGGTTAATTCGTCAATGAGACAGAGGAAAAATATTGCCATTTTCTCCTAATCAAAGTATAATTGAAGTATAGAAAAAAGGATGGAGGGATGCCGATATGGATAGTTTTTCAAATAAGGCGGCAGAACAAGAATATAGGAATGGAAAAAAGAAAATGGGGCGGGTTGTGTATTATGTTCTAACCGCATTTAGTGCATATTTTTTGTTGGCAGGTCATTCGCTACAACTGCCAATGTACATTATTTTGTTTTGTGGCGTAATGCCTATAGTGATGGCATATCCAACTTTTAGCAAAACGTTTTCTATACGCATGCAGTCTGGGATGATGGGAATCGGATTGTTGTTTCTTGCTACGCTGTATGGTGTGCATAATCAAAATGTGGGAGAGATTCAGGGAACATTATTGGCTATTATCTGTCTCAGTGCATTGTATCAAGATATACAATTAATTGTATATCTAAATGCCCATGTTGTAGCCATATATGTTATATGTTTTTCATTCTTTCCAGAAACTATTTTCAGTGAAAATCGAGACCTACCAGAAGTGCTGATTAAGTGCGTAACGTACGTACTTGGAGTGATTATTATTGTCGTCTTACTGTATTGGAACAAGCGACAGATGCTGGTGGCAAAACATAAAACTCAAAATGTGGAATATTTGCTTAAGGTAGTACAGATTAAGAAAGAGGAAGCAGAGGCCGCAGCTCAGGCGAAGTCCGATTTTTTGGCCAATATGTCTCATGAAATCCGGACACCGATGAATGCGGTGTGTGGTATGGCGGAACTCCTTTCGAGGACGGAACTTCCACCACTTAGTACCGAGTACGTAAATACCATCCGGACATCGGCAAATAATCTGCTGGACATTATCAATGATATTCTTGATTTTTCCAAGATTGATGCGGGCAAGATGGAGCTTGTGGAGGACAATTATAACATTACTTCCACGATACATGATGTGCAAAATCTAATCAATGCCCGGATTTCCAGCAAGGATGTTGTCTTTGTAATCGACGTGGATCCAAATATTCCAGAGCTTTTGTTGGGAGATGAAGTCCGGATTCGTCAGATTCTCATTAATTTGCTGGGTAATGCGGTAAAATTTACTACTAAGGGAAAAATCGAATTAAAGATTTCTTATCAGAAAGTGGAGGAGGATACAGCAAAGCTTACCTTCGAAGTTTCAGATACCGGAATTGGAATTAAGAAAGAAAATATTGAGAAGCTTTTCGAAGAGTTTACGCAGGTGGATACAAAGAAAAATCGTAGCATTCAAGGAACGGGATTGGGGCTTGCGATTTCCAGTCGCTTGGCGAGGATGATGCGTGGCGATATTCAAGTGGATAGTCTGTATGGAAAAGGAACGACCTTTACCTTGACGATTTTGCAGACAATTGTCAGCGAGACGCCGATTGCTGACATTGAGGATGGCCACAAGTATCATTTGTATATATATGAAGAAAATGAAGGATATCGCGAAAGCATGGATGTACTTTTTCAGCGTTTTGGTATTGAATACACCATGTTAAATACCATTGAAGAGGTGACGGGAGTTCAGGGAATTGTCGGAAAGAAATGTTATTTGCTGTTTGATTATCGTTCATGCATGGATTATGTGAGAACCGTAGAGTCAGAGTTAAAGCAAAGAGAAATCCATGTGGTAGCCATGGCAGATGTGAACGAGTTCGTGGACGAGCCAAACGTTGAAAGTATGCAGTTTATCCACAAACCATTAACGGTATTTTCGTTGATTGCCGTTTTCAATGGTGTGGCAAATCTCGGAACCGGCAATGGAAGAAAGCATACTACCAACAAGTTCTTCTGTCCGGATGCCAAGCTTCTCATCGTGGATGATAACTTCGTTAACTTGAATGTGGCACGAGGATTAATGGCACCGTATAAGGCAGACATTACATTGGCATCCAGTGGATTTGAGGCGTTGGATTATATAAAATCGGGAGAAATGTTCGACATAATATTTATGGATCATATGATGCCACATCTGGATGGTGTGGAGACGACACAACGAATTCGAAAAATTGGAACCGACTATACAAAAAATGTCCCAATCGTGGCGCTTACAGCTAACGCTATTAAAGGGGTGGAGGAAATGTTCCTCGAGTCTGGCATGAATGATTTTCTGGCGAAGCCAATTGAACTTAAGAGACTGGCGACAGTGTTGCATAAATGGATTCCGGAGGAGAAGCAGTTGAAGCAGTTGCCAGAAGGAATGGATTCAGAGGAAGAAGTGGTAGTTGAAGCAGCAACAAGCACCGAAGAAATGTGCATTGCTGGTGTAGATGTGGAAAGAGGAATTGGTCTTTTTGGTGGTGATCGAGGAGCATACATGAACATCTTGCAGGTGATTTATGAGGATGGTCAGAAGAAAGTGAAACGGTTCCGTGAACTTCTAGAAGCCAAGGATTATACCAACTATACTATTGAGGCACATGCGCTGAAAGGGGTGTGCGCAAGTATCGCGGCATACGCGCTGTCAGAACATGCCAAAGCCCATGAGATGGCAGGAAAAGAAGAACGATACGAGTATATCGATGGCGATGCCGATCAGCTGCTTTTGGAGTATGAGGCATTGTTGCAGGCAATTGAGCCATATGTTGAGACGAAAGAAGAAGTGGTGGAAGTGCTGACGGAAGAGGCACCAACCATCGATAACGAGCAATACATCAGAAAACTAGAAAACATCATGCAGCGAATTGATGAATTTGAGGCAGAAGAGGGATTAAAGATAGTAGAGGAATTGCTTCAGATTCAGTTGCCAGAAGGGCATTTCAATAAGTTGGTAAACATGAAAGGTTTGATTGATGACTTTATGTATGAAGAAGCAAAAGAACAAGCATCCAGAATGATTCGAGAAATTCAGTAGAAAAGAGTGTGAGTAATATGAAGCATATTTTAGTTGTGGACGACAGTAAGACCAATCTTGCTATTGCAAAGCAAGAGTTGTCGGAAGAATATCAGGTAACACCCGTTATTTCCGGATTTCAAGCGTTGCAGTTTTTGGAGAAGCGCAGTACGGATTTGATCTTGTTGGATATTAATATGCCAGAAATGGACGGCAAGGAGACTTTGCGTAGAGTGAAAGAAAATCCACTATGGGCCAAGATTCCGATTATCTTTTTGACAGCGGATTCTACACCGGAGACGGAGTCCGATTGTCTTGCCCTTGGTGCAGATGACTTTATTGCGAAGCCTTTTGTGCCAAAGGTAATGCGGCGAAGAATCGCCCGTATTATCGAGCTGAATGAATTGCGCTATGATTTGGAGACCCGCTTGGAGGAGAAGACTCGGGAAGTGGAGCGTGTAACCATTCAGGCAATTATGGCCATTGCCAATACCATTGACGAGAAGGATAAGTATACCAGTGGACATTCTTCTCGTGTGGCCAAGTGCGCGGTGGCACTGGCAAAGGAAATAGGATGGAATGAGGAAGAATGTCAAAACCTTCATTATGTGGCATTGTTGCATGATATTGGAAAAATCGGTGTGCCAGATAATATTTTGAATAAGCCTTCTCGATTGACGGACAGTGAATTTGCGATTTTGAAGCAACACCCTGCGATGGGAAATGCGATATTGAAAGACATTAAGAGTATTGAGCATGTAACGGAGGGAGCGTATTATCACCATGAGCGTTACGATGGTAGTGGATATCCTTGCGGTATAAAGGGTGAGGATATTCCAGTAACAGCGCGAATCGTGGGAATTGCAGATGCGTATGATGCAATGACAACTTCTCGAATCTATCGACCAAAGTTGACCAATGAGGATGTGATTCATGAGTTTGAAAAAGGATGTGGGACGCAGTTTGATCCAGAGTTTTGTAAAATCTTTGTGCAAATGATGAAAGATGGATTTTCTTTGGATGAAGAAATAAGCATAAAGGCGGCAGACAACGCAGAACCAATGGTTCCAAAGGATGAAGCGGGATATCTTCAGGAAATTCATAGTATCATAGAGACGGATCAGTTGACGGGACTTTACAATCAGATTAGTATCGAGAAAAAAGTAAATCAGGCGTTGCAACAGAAAATGGAAGGAACCTTTTTCCTGGTACAGCTGGATCATTTGAAATCCATTAATATGGAAAAAGGGCATATCGTAGGAGATGCGGTGTTGAAAGAAATCTCGGATGTGTTAAAGGAGTTCGTCAACGAGGGCGATATGCTGAGTCGCGTTAAGGGGGATCAATTTGCAATCTTTTATCCGACCATCGATGTGCAGAAGGAGGCAATGAACCAAGGGAAGAAGCTCTTTGCATCGGTATTAGGCAAGATGGAAGAACTGCAATGTGGAGCGTATTCTTCTGTTTCAATTGGAATATGCCTCGTGGAGGGACATCGAAAGACATTTGAAGACTTATACGATCGTGCCGATAAGGCGTTGTATCACGTGATGAGCAGTGGAAAGAACGGATACCATGTGTATTACGATAGTCAGTCAGAAGTAATCAATCGTTCCGCCACAGCGGATCTGGATGATATCCGTAATCATGTAGCTCGCCTTCTTACCTCAGAGGAGCAGGTGCAGATGCTATTATTTACCATTGAAGAGAGAAAAGCAGATGCTATTATGCTGGAAAAAGCTATGTCCATGCTTAATACGGCTTTGCTGGATTCGCTGCGCCAAGCGGACAATATTTCTAAATACAGTACGAGCCAGTATGTGGTGGTGCTGAAAAATGTAGAGGTGAACCATGCGATGGAAATTGCAGAGCGTATCCTGAAGAAATATTATTGCATTAATACTCAGGAGGGTATGGCGTTGTCCTATGATCTGCAGACGGTGACGGCGGAGGATTGATGGGGAGAGGGATATGAAAGGGATTGATGCGAGTTACTATTATGAAGGGTATACTGTTTATAAAACGGAAGAATTCGCCTAAAACTTACCAAAAATTTTCCAAAACCAGTTGACAAACGTAAAAAAATGTATTATTCTCAATATAGAGTTAGCAGTATCTAACAACAATTAGTGCCGAGTACGTTTAGTTTGACGCGTCGGATTGTGATATAAAGGAGGAGATTGGATATGAGTTTAGTAGATGCTAATATTGGAGAAGAATACGTTATTAAAAATATTGGGACTGGCGACGAAGAGTTAAATTCATTTCTCTTTTCTTTGGGATGTTATAGTGGAGAGTCGATTACGGTAATTTCCCAGAAGCGTAGCGGATGCATCGTTTCCATTAAAGATGCTCGATACAATATTGATAAGAATTTAGCAGCAGCGATTTCAATATGAGAAAAATAGTGATGTGATGTCACTATTTTTTATCCCAAGTGGTTAGTCTAGACTAACAAAGAATGGCAAGAAGAGTTTTAGGAGGAACGAAGATGAGAGTTGCGTTAACAGGTAATCCAAACAGTGGTAAGACGACGATGTTTAACGCTTTGACCGGACGAAGCGAACGAGTTGGTAACTGGGCTGGTGTGACTGTAGATAAGAAAGAGAGCCCCATTAAGAAAAGTTTTTATGATGGAAGTGAAGAGATGGTTGCTGTGGATTTGCCAGGTGCATATTCCATGTCTCCATTTACAAGCGAAGAGAGCGTTACAAGTACATATATTAAAAATGAAAATCCAGATGTGATCATCAATATTGTGGATGCCACCAATCTCAGTCGTAGTTTATTTTTCACGACACAGTTGTTGGAGCTTGGTGTCCCAGTGGTTATTGCATTGAATAAGAGCGATGTCAATGAAAAGAAAGATACAGAAATTGATATTGAACTTTTGTCAGAGAAATTGGGTTGTCCGGTTGTGAAGACAGCGGCCATTTCTTCCAATGAAAATGGTCTGAAAGAAGTGGTGGAAAAGGCCATTGGTCGCAAAGGTTCTGAGCAGAAAGCGCCGTATGAGCAAGGGGATATCAATCTGCAGGACAAAGCGGAAGTAGAAGCGGATGACCGCAAGCGTTTTGCCTTTGTGAATGACATTGTAAAAGAGGTTGAGAAGCGTATTGTATTTACCAATGAGAAAAACAAACAGGATCAGGTGGATGCGGTGCTTACCAATCCATTTGTTGGTATTCCGATTTTTGCGGGGGTTATGTTTCTCGTATTCTGGATTTCCCAGACCACATTGGGAACCATCATTGCGGATTGGCTTGTAGGCTGGATTGAGACATTCCAAGGCTGGGTAGCAGGTATGGTAGAGGGCGCCAATCCATTTTTGCAGTCGCTACTGGTGGACGGCATCATCGGTGGAGTTGGTGCTGTAGTGGGATTTCTTCCGCTGGTAATGGTAATGTATTTTCTGATTGCTTTGCTGGAAGACTGTGGTTACATGGCACGTGCAACGGTTGTGCTGGACCCGATTTTCAAGAAAGTAGGGCTTTCGGGTAAATCCGTGATTCCGATGGTGGTGGGTACTGGATGTGCCATCCCAGGCATTATGTCATGTCGTACCATTCGTAATGACAGAGAGCGTCGTGCCACAGCAATGTTGGCGCCATTTATGCCTTGCGGGGCAAAGTTGCCGGTCATCGCTTTGTTTGCAGGAGCCTTTTTCCCGGAAGCTACTTGGGTAGGACCGGTGATGTACCTTGTGGGTATCGTGTTGATTCTCCTTGGGGCGTTGCTTGTAAACGCAATTACTGGAAACCAATTTAAAAAATCATACTTTATTATGGAAATTCCAGAGTACAAAATACCAAGCTTAAAGAGAGCGACTCTTTCTATGCTTTCCCGTGGTAAATCTTATATTGTCAAAGCGGGAACGGTAATTTTGGTATGTAACACAATTGTTCAGATAATGCAGACATTTAACTGGCACTTGCAGCTGGTAGAAGAGGGAATGGAAAGTACTTCCATTCTTGCAACCATTGCAGCGCCGATTAGTGTAATCTTAGTGCCGATTGTAGGTGTGGCAGCATGACAGTTGGCAGCAGCGTCTGTTACTGGTTTTATTGCGAAAGAGAATGTGGTTGGAACCTTGGCAGTGTGCTATGCGCTGACAAACTTCATTGATACAGAGGAATTGGCACTTGTGGGGGAAGGCAACGAAGTGGCAGTCGCTATGGGAATTACAAAAGTGGCGGCCCTTGCTTATTTGATGTTCAACCTTTATACTCCGCCATGTTTCGCGGCATTGGGTGCGATGAACGCGGAGATGCAGAGTAAAAAATGGTTCTGGGGCGGCATTGCGTTGCAGCTGGCAACAGGTTATACCGTCGCATACTTGGTGTACACCATTGGTACGTTGCTTACGGACCCAGCGAAATTGAATGGTAGTGCGGCTCTTGCTGGCTTGGTGGCGGTTCTTGTGATGGGAGCGATTGTAGTTGCGCTGATTGCGAAGGCAAGAAAGCGTTTTGTAGCGGAATATAAGTTGAATTAATTATCTTGAAGGAGTATTGGTATGGAGAATTTCGTACTTGCAGGAGTGATACTGCTCATCATTGCGGCAGCAGTGATATACATCGTGAAGCAAAAGAAAAAAGGTGTGAAATGTATCGGTTGTCCCGCAGCGGCCCAATGTGCAGCTAGGGCAAAGGGGCAGTGTAGCGGCGAATGTCATGCGGATATGAATAGAGAAGGGTAGAAAAGATTTGTGGAATATAAGGAAAATGAGCTCTTGCTAGTGCAGGGGCTTATTTTTTTGAATTTTTTCGAAATTGCTATTTTTTTGCCATGAGAAATGTCTAATATATAAAGAGAAAAAGGAAATCGTGAAGAGCTTCAACTACCTTTATTGGTATAGCGATGTAATTGAAAAGAATAAAAAACAAGGGTTTCGTCGCAAATTTACCCCTTTCGTCGCAATTAGGATTCAGAAGGCGATAATATGCTACAATAATGCAAGGTGTGCTATTCGCGCCGAAAAAGAGCATTTCGCGCTGAAAGTATTGCTGTGAAATTGGATGTATGATATTGTTAGTAAGTATTTCTCGAGGTCGTGAACATTTTTATGACTTCATACGTCTTATATATAGGAGTATTTTTAGGGCGGGTGTGAAAGTTTATGATGTCCAATCTAAGGAGGACAAAGAAAATGAAACACAAACGGATGAAAAAGATAGTCGCTAGTTTGTTGATACTGTCTTTTTTAGTAACCAGCTATGGAAACATAGGTGAGGTGAAAGCAAATGGAGGTACAAAGGAGAAGGTTCCAAAGGAAAACATAACGAAGCAGACAGAAAACGATGACACTTTGCATAACTATGTTGTTCATGTAAAAAATGAGGACGAGTTTGGTGACATAAAGGCTGAATTGAAACAACAAGGAAAGCTTGTAAGCCGACATAAGAAGTCAGATGATAACTTGCTTTATGAGAATCAGAGTGTTACAGTAGAAATGACAGCAGATGAGGCAAAGGAGTTAAAGGATGAAGCGATTCTTGTAGAAAAGGATATCGAGCTTCAAGCATGTGAAGCTACAAAATGCGTAGCCGTGGAACCGGATTTGCCAGAGCATCAAAAAGGAGAATACACGGATAATCCTAAAAAGTTCGAGCCTTGCAAGGCAATAAAAGATCCGAAGAAGAAAAATGAAGTGGTGCCGTGGAATATCGCCTGTGTAGCTGGAACCCCACATGAAAATAAGTATAAAGGAAAAGGGGTAAAGGTTGCGGTCATTGATTCCGGAATTGACACACACGATGAATTGAATACAAAAGATTGGGTGGATTTCTCGGACAAGGTAGATGGTTATAAACCGATTGACAGCAGCGGTCATGGAACTCAGATGGCAGGTGTTATCGCAGCTCGGATTAACGGGCTAGGAATGGAAGGAATCGCAGAAAAGGCGGAACTTTATTCTGTGAAGATTTTAGATTCCGAAAATAAAGCATCCATAAGTGCAGTGGTGAAAGCACTAGAGTGGTGTATTCAAAATGATATTGATATTATCAGTATGAGTTTTGGGACCAATGAGTATTCTGAGATTCTGCATGATGTTATTAAGAAGGCAGAACAACAGGATATCTTAATGATTGCTTCTGCGGGAAATAATCAGCAAAAAATCCAGTATCCAGCTCGGTATCCGGAAGTGATTTCAGTTGGAAGTATTAATGAAAATTTAGCAAATTCTGATTTTAGTGCTAATTCCGAAGTGGACTTGGTGGCTCCCGGAGAAGATGTACAGACAATCGGATATTTGGGAACTTTTGCAAAAACAGAAGGAACGAGCATTGCGGCAGCACATGTAACAGGAGTTGCAGCAGCAGTAATGAGTGCTAAAAAGTCCATGAAGAGTACGGAACTACGCTCTTTGCTGGAATCATCGGCAATTGTACTGGAAAATGGAACAAACCTTGTTAATTATGAAAATGCTATTAACCAAATGAAGAAGAAGGGTGCTAGCCCGATTAAACCGAAAGAGATTCAGAGTATCGCTGAAGAGAAGGCGTCGGATGAAGATTCTTTTGTAGAAGGGTCGTGGAATGCTAGAGATTGGAGGGGAATTGATAATACAGGGCATTCTACGATTATTAATAATTTGCCTTTATCGTACTTTGGAAAAGGAAATGAGAGTGATACCCAGAGGACTTATAATCGATGGATTACAGCACAAGCATCGTATCAAACGGACAAATTACCGTACCTTAGTGCTTCAAGCAAATTGGCGAAAGCAGAGCGAAATGCTGCGGGTGAGATAGCTAGTACATCAAATGAAGATTATCATCCTCCGTATCATGCCAATGCGAATATTCCGCTGAATGATGTGGTAGGATCTCATTTGCAATTTTTATATGAATTGGCGAGAAGACGATTGGTTCTAAATAGTAATCTGGATTTGGTGGCGACAAATTATAACGGAGATTACTATTATGGCGTGTATATCGGGAAAAAAATGAAACGTAGGATTATTGTGGATTTGAAAACTGTTCATGAGCAATTAAAGATAGACTGTCAAAATAAATCAATTAATATGAATACGATTCAAAGTAAAGGATATATGGTGTTAGGCGTATTTTTACATTTGGTAGCAGATATTCAAGCCCATCGTGCGCAAGTAAGTATGGATATGTTATATGCAAAGTCAGATGGAATGCTCTATTATAGAAATGATATATTTGCTGTTAGTAGATCAGAGAGCCGAATAAACGGTACAAATATAGATGGTGTGCCAAGCGCATGGGATACATATTGGAAAGTTTATGGGCTTGTCAAGTCGGGAGAGTTGTCTATGAATGAATTAAAGAAGTATATGAAGATGAAAAGCATTACGATAACATGCAATGGGCAGACGTATACCTTTGAGAAAGAAAAAGCGGCTAGAGCCTATGAGGATAACCCTTATTTTTGGGGGGATCGGATTGATACAGCACGTTGGTTTGTCGGTGCTTATATTGACCGCATGCGAGGAGATACCGGTACAAATAGTGCACATACAGGATATTATTATGCAGTTGGGAGGGTTCCATTATGTTAGTAATTCAAAGTTTGATGCAACATAAATTTTTGACAACGATTCTATGTGTGGCACTGATGCTGCCACTACCATTCACGGAAGAAGAATTAGAAAAGGCATTTCCCTATCACAAATCAGGAATTTATACATATCAGATTGTGAACCAGCAGGAAAAGCAGATAACACTTTGTAATATCGAGTCAACCGAGAGTCGGATTGTGATTCCAACGGAAGTGGATGGGTACCAAGTGTATGCGCTAGGTGACGCAAAAAAGGAGTACGAGG
>JAZNJZ010000092.1:0-14792 GCA_045578325.1 Eubacterium sp. | reverse complement strand
TCTCTTTTATTTTTAATGCGGCGACAGCCGCGTGCAGATTGACGCGAAGCGTCAAGATGCTAGTAGCGCGAGTAGCTTTCTATAGGGCGCTTGCGCGGCAATCTAGTAAGTAACTTCGCCAACCTTCTCCAAGGTTTTAGCATTATACGTATGGATTCCATAGGCATTTCCTGCGTCTACAAGATAAAAATAATCTCCTACGAAAAGTCCACGTGTGGATTCAAAGCCCATCCCTGGTGTAGTTAGTGTGGCAATGCATTCAAACCCCTTATCCGTATAACGATAAAGTACATATTTTGGCTCTGAATCGGTGTAGTCCCTTAGGGCAAATCCGATGACATTTCGTGTTGGATCCACAAGCATAGCTTTATGGTTGGAAGCGGCAAGGCTATAGGTGTTACGCTCTAGCAATTTTGTGTTAAGTTCTTTTAAATCGGAAGGTGAGGAGATGTCAAACATGGATAGTTTTACATGTTGATCTCCATCGGATAAATCCTGTCCGATGCCTAAAAGAAGTCCGTCACCATATGGATGTAGATACTCAGAAAAACCTGGAATCTTTAATTTATCTAGCACCACTGGATCCTTCGGATTTGATATATCCACAGCAAACAGGGGATCGGTTTCTCGATAGGTAACAAAGTATGCATAGTCTCCCATAAAGCGCGAGGAGTAAATTCGTTCATTAGCAGCTAGATTGGATACTTTTCCTACGGAATTGAGTTTTTCATCTAGAATATAAAGTCCGTTGGAGGTACTTCCTCCTAGATGTCTTGTTGTTCCCACAAAGCGAAGGTATCCGTTGTGTTCATCCAAGGAAAATTGATTCAAAACCTGGGCACGAACAGAAGTTTCACATACATAATCAAGTTTTCCTTCATGATAGCTAAATTTACTGATGCTGGTTGTGTTTCTTGCACCGGTAAGAGATGCGACATTATATATATTTTTCTCGCTAACGTAGTAGGTTTCGCCATCACTAAGAATGGCAAGGCTATCACAATGCTTTTCAGGTTTTGTTGTGTCCAATGCAGTGATAACTAGAAAAATGCAGGAAGACAGATCCTTTGGCCGATGCATATTACTTTCCGGAACCAACACATCATCGATGTTAGGGATATAGGTTTCCTTTCTTTTCTTCTCGTAGCTGCTGTCAACATACATGCGTGATATGGTGTACAAGTATTTTCCGTTTTTACGAGAGGTTTCATAGTTGCCAGACTGAGTTCGTTTGCCGAGAAAAACAGGGCTGGCAACGTCGGATATATCATATACCACTACAGTAGTTCGCTGTTCCTCGGTTTGCTCTAGATTCCAGTCTTTTCCTACAGCAGTCAAGTATCCTCCGTCGATATAAAATTCATACAATGAAAATTGATCGATGTTAATGGAGGACACATTTTGGGAGTTGGCACCGTCTGCTTTTGTAATGCGAATAGAAATGCCCATCGCGTCCTCGACACAAGAGTAAATGTATGTTCCGTCTGTCTTTACGATGTCTCCCTCGTCAACGCCATCTACTTGCACGTTGGTTTTTGTATAGTCCCCACTGTTTTCAGAAGCAACAGCATTCATTCCGTCAGAAGAAACAACGGAATCGGAACTGGTGATTTCTTCCGGGATGTCCGATGTGTTAAATATTTTGTAAGACAATTCTTCCTGTTTGGAATGATAGTCATCGATAATCTTGTAGTAGTCGTCATATCCCAGTGCGGTTTGCTTGGTAATCGCTGGTGTCTCGTTTGTTTCCTCTTGTGGTGAAATGGTACCCATTTTCCAAAGAATACTTCCGCTGATGGCGAATACAAGTAGACAAGCTGCAGCAACCATATAAGGTTTTTGGATCCGATGCAAGGTCGCCGTTTTTTTCGGCTCATGTTCGGATAAACGTTTTTCTATCTGTTCTGGAGAAAGGGAATCCGGAACAGGAATTGATTCAGATAATTCTTTTATTTTATTTTCAATCATATTATTTCACCTCCAGAAAATGTTTCATTTTGTCTAGAGCTCGGCTTTTGGTGGAGCGTATGGTGCCTTCTTTCTTTCGTAGAAAGCGCGCAATCTCTTTTCCTGTGTAGCCGGCAAAAACACTAAGTCCCACGACGAATTTTTCTTCTTCATTTAATAGAGAAAAGGCTTCTTTTGCAATGATTTGTTCCGTGAAATCAGAAGTGCTCTCTTGGAGTGGCAGTTCTTCGTCGGGAACGGGATTGATTCTTGCTTGCAGACGAAATTGTTTTTTACATTCGTTGGCGGTGATTTGGAAAATCCAACTCCGAAACGATTCCGCTTTACGAAGTTTATGTATGTTTTCATATGCAGTCAACACCGATTCGCTGACGATATCTTCAGCTTTATGTTCGTCTTTCATCATGCAATAGGCAAAATGATATAAGTCCTTGTAAATTTCCTGATAGAGCAGAGCAAAGGCATGTGCATCCCCTGACTTCGCCAACGCTACCAGCTCTTGTTTCGTTTGTTTCATGGTAGTCCCCCATTTCATATACCGGTAAATTTGAACGTTCTATATATAAGAGTAACGGAAGTGGCAAAATGTTGCAAGAAAATTTAAAAAAGTTTGAAAAGGAGAAAAGTTTGTGGTACTATACTATATAAGCAAGTAAACAATCTAATATATCTTTGTTCATATATTCTGAATTTCTTGCTTATAATCCGGCAATTTCACGATTATTTTGGCAGGGAAAGGAAGTGTTAGATGCACAAAGATACGACAACAAAAATGATTACGGGATGTCTGGATGTGTTTTCAGATATTTGTAATGTGAACCTTTTTAACAAGGAAGTACGAATCCACCCAGATGAACTAGTTCCTATGAAGAGTGACTCGGTGTATACCGATGGAAAAGGAAAAACAAGAGAACATCGAAGAGATGTATGCATGAAACACATTGTATCAGGAGTAAATATTGCTATTATCAGCTTGGAAAATCAGAGCGATGTATGTAATATTATGCCAGTGAGGGAATTGGGCTACTTGTATTCGGGATACAAAGACCAAATTGACAAGCTCAAGCAAGAGAATGAACGAAAAGGAAAACATCTGATTACAAAGGTGCTGGACAAAAAACAAAAATTAGTGCCTATTATTAGTTTGGTGCTGTACTATGGAACAAAGGAATGGGATGGTCCGCTCTCTGTTATGGATATGTTGGATATTCCAGAAAGGTGGAAGAGCAGCCTAGAACCATTAATTGCAAATCATCATATAAGGTTGGTGAATTTGGCAAAGCAAAATGATGAAACTCGAAATGCCTATCAAAGCGACTTTCGCCATATTGTGGATTATTTACATTATGAAAGGGAAAAAGATAAAAGTAAGTTGGAGGAATTCTCAGACGATGAGACTCGGATTGTTACGCATCCCCGAGAGTTTCTTATGGCGATGAGTGCCTTTACCAATGATCGAAGATACGAGAAAATGGCAAATAAGCTAACGGAAAAGCAAGCGAAGGAGGCGACTAAAATGTGTATGATGTTAGATATCAGAGAAGAGCGAGGAGAAAAGCGAGGAGAAAAGCGAGGACGAGAAATTGGTGAAAAACAAGGAATGAAGCGAGGAAAAGAACAAATCAACCAATTAATACTAAAACTTGATGCAGATGGTCGGAGTAAGGATATTATCCGAATTGCACAGGATAGTAAGTATGAGCAGAAGTTGTTGGAGGAGTATGGGATTTTGTAAGTTTATATAGTGGTGCACTTGGGAAGGAGGAATCAGCATGACATACGGTGAGCTAATCTCATGTTTAAAGAATGCCACAACTTTCGAAGAAGTGGATAAGCAAAAAAGTAGAATGGCAGATATAATCCCGCAGATCAAGAGTATGTTTGATTATGATCAGAAAAATCATGCGCATCAATATGATTTGTGGGAACATTGTGTGAATACGGTACTGAATCTTCCTTCCGATACACAAGACGAGATTTTGTATATGGCGGCGTTACTGCATGATGTTGGAAAACCCGATTGTCAGTGCAGTGGTAAACGTGTGGAAGATACGAATAAACATTATTATGGACATCCAAAACGAAGCATGGAAATTGTAAGAGATGACGTAATACCAGGTTTGGAAAAGCAAGGCATCCACTTGACAGAAGAGGAACAAAGGAAGCTGCTGTATTATGTGGAGTATCACGATGACCATGTGAGCTTGCGCATTAAGCATTTACGAAGACATTTAAAAATGGTGTCATTTGAGGAATTTCAGAACTTAATGAGATTACAGATGGCGGATGCGAAAGCACATGTGATGCTTCCGTTTGTTGTGGAGCGGATACAGATTTGCGAGCAGTTGGCGGGTGAATATGGGGAGAAGTTGTATGGAGACATATTGGCAGGAAAGTGATGAAGAGGAGGGAGTGACCGCTATGAGCATATTTATTTGTGGTGATATTCATGGTACATATGACATTGGGAAGCTGCAGACATTTTTTTGTGGAAAAGAAGAATTGACGAAAGAGGATTATCTCATCATTTGTGGTGATGTTGCTGTGTGTGGCTTCGACAGAAATAGAGAGAGGGAAACAAGAGAGTTTTTAAAAAAACTGCCAGTTACTACTCTATTTGTTGATGGTAATCATGAGAATTTTGATGAGCTGAATTCATATTCGGAAGAAGAGTGGCATGGTGGGAAGGTTCATATTATTGAATCGGATATCATCCATTTGATGCGTGGACAAATATATGAGATAGAAGGAAAGCACTTTTTTACTTTTGGCGGGGCTTTTTCTATTGATCGGGATCAACGGATAGAAGGATTGACTTGGTTTCCAGAGGAAATTCCGTCGGAAGAAGAGTACGAGGAAGCATGGGAAAATTTGAAGGAAAATGATTACGAAGTAGACTATGTGATTACCCATACGGCTCCATTCGAAGTGGCAAGCGAGCTGGGGTTTGGAAGTTTTGACGAGGCCTTTCCTCAAGCTAGAGAGTTTCAGAGAATTGCAGATTCTGTGGAGTTTCAAGATTGGTTTTTTGGTCATTTTCATGTGGACGAAGATGTGGAACAGTTTCATTGTTTGATGGACGAGGTAGTAGTTTTGGATGAATTTGAGTAAGAGTTACAGGGAAATCTAGAAATGCAGAAAGAAACAATAATAACAAAAACAGGGGGCATATCAAGATGATATGCCCCCTGTCTCATATTTCCATCACTTACACGCAAAACATACCCATTCTTTCAGCGTCTCTTTCGCTACAATGGTAAATCCATTTTCCTTCAACGCTGCTTCCACTTCATCTGCCTTGGTATCGATGATACCGGAGGAGATGAAAAGTCCGTTTTCTGCCATATGAGGACGAACTACTGCAGAGAGAGGAATGATAACATCCGCAAGAATATTTGCCACTACAATATCATAATTGCCGCCCAAGAGGCTGCTAAGTTCTTTGCCGTTGATGGCACTGGTCTGGGTTTTGGTTGGATCACCAAAGGTATAAGAATGATCCTTCGCCACATTGTTGATCAAATCTCCGGCATACAAACCACAACAGCCATCGGCTACTCCGTTGATTTCCATATTTTCTCCAGCTACATCCACGGCCACTTCGTCGATATCTGTGGCAGCAGCTTCCGTGGCACCAAGTTTCAATGCTGCGATAGCAAGGATTCCACTTCCACATCCCACATCCAAGATGCGCTTGTCCTGGCAACCATATTTGGAAAGTGCTTGGATACAAAGTTTGGTTGTTTCGTGGGTTCCTGTACCAAAGGCAACACCAGGATCAATATCGATGACAATATCCGTTGCTTCATTATAATCCGCGGGATATGTAGTTTCCCAAGTTGGTTTCACGATGACATTTTCGGCCGCACGGAAGGGTTTGAAAAATGTCTTCCAGTTGTTCATCCAGTCTTTGTCTTCTGTCTCCGACAGTCCAACCGTTCCTTTTCCGATATTTGTATAATCTTTGATCTCATCAAAAATTTTCTGTACATCAAAGATTACCTGATCCGGATTGCAATCTTCTGGTTCCATGTAAAAGTGGACCTTGGCAGAGCCGTCATTGTTTTCTGGATCTGGAAGAATATCCACATACATTTGCTGTTTTTCTGCCTCGCTCAGAGGAACATGGTCTTCGATTTCGATTCCCTGGACACCGATTTCATCTAACATATAGCTGAGAATATCCACCGCGTCGGTGTGAGTATCTAGTGTAAATTTAATCCATTTCATAATTCAATTCCTTTCAATTTACAAGTGTAAATAATTCTCACCTCATTATAAATCCAAACCCTTAATATAGCAAGGAATATTTGACGCCTTTTGTATCTTGTGCTAGAATAATACGATATAAAACCATAGGAACTTAGATTCCTTGTACATAGAAAAAATGCAGGCAGAAATGAGGGGGAACATGGCAAGACAATGGATGACAGAAGGCGAAGGATATATGCGAGAGGCAATCCGGCAGGCAAGAAAAGCCTATGCCAAAGAAGAAACCCCCATTGGGTGTGTCATCGTGCATGAGGGAAAAATCATTGCGCGGGGATACAATAAGCGAAATGAAAAGAAGAATACATTGGCTCATGCAGAAATTAGTGCAATCAACAAAGCCAGTAAGGTACTAGGGGATTGGCGGCTGGAGGAGTGTACCATGTACGTCACACTGGAACCTTGTCCCATGTGTGCCGGCGCCATTGTACAGGCGCGGATTCCGAAGGTTGTTATTGGAAGCATGAACCCGAAAGCAGGATGTGCCGGTTCGGTAGTAAATCTACTTCAGATGTCAGGGTTTAATCACCGGGTAGAGATAGAAAATGGTGTATTAGAAGAAGAATGTAGTGAGTTAATGAGTGGATTTTTTCGAGAATTACGCCTGAAAAAGAAGGACAAAAGAAAACGGGAAGGGAAATAAAGGAGGAAAAAGTATTGGTAAGCCAGCAGAGAGAATTGACGGTGGAGGAAATTCTCGCTAAATATTCAGATATGGTATATCGTTTGGCCTATGCGCGGACAAAGCATCGACAGGATGCAGAGGATATTACCCAAGAGGTGTTTTTAAAATACATACGAGCAGGAAAACATTTTGAAGATGAAGAGCATCGTAAGGCGTGGCTTTTGAAAGTGACAGTAAATACTAGCAAAAGCATTCTTACTTCTGCATGGGCAAGGCATTATGCTATAATGGAAGAAGTGCCGGAACAATCTACAGAAATGGAAGAGAAGCCTGAAGTGTTTTATGTAGTACAACAACTACCAGAGAAATACCGCATTGTAATTCAGCTGTTTTATTATGAGGAATTATCTGTGCGAGAAATTAGTGAAATCATATCCAAGAAAGAGTCTACAGTAAAGTCATTGCTTCGACGGGGGCGTGAGCAAATGAAAGATTTATTAGAAAAGGGGGATGCATATGAGTTTTAAAGAAGAGTACAAAGAAGCGTTTGATATCATTGTTCCGAGCCAAAAGTTTTTGGATGATCTTTCGGAAAAGATGCATATGGAACAGCAGAAAACGCGACGAATCAACTGGAGCTATCAGAAGCCATTGGTGGCTGCGGCGTGTGTATGTGTGTTGGTTTTAGCAGGAGTCGTAGCGAGACGGCAGATGTTGCCAAAGGTACAGGAGAACTCTACGCCGGTTACGATTCAGTCGGGAGAAACCGAAAAAAACGCTACGGCGACACCAGGCCTGTTCGATATGTCAGCTTGGTATCAAGAAGGGGACAGCCCTGAGAAAATATTGGGAGACTTTGTAGCACGATTGAGTGATGAAGCGCAAGTTCGTGCTGTATACAAAAATTCGGAGAATGTGTTTACAGACGCTCCGGTGCTCTCGGCCGAAGAGAGAACTCAGTTGGCAAAGCAGATTGAAAATGCTGCAGTGGTA
Organism: Eubacterium sp.; assembly: GCA_045578325.1. GTDB lineage: Bacteria > Bacillota > Clostridia > Lachnospirales > Lachnospiraceae > Eubacterium_F. The sequence continues at coordinate 6,937 of JAZNJZ010000092.1, read as the reverse complement.
GAAAGTCCAGATGAAGTTGGAGACAAAGAATACTACATGGCGGAGTTTGCTAATGGCGACATCATCAAGTTTAGTATAAGCGCAGAGCAGTATTTTGTATTTCAGGATTTAGAGTATGTATATCAGTATTAGGAGTGTGCCATAAAGTAGAAAAATTATTTTTCGTAACGATTCAGAGCCCGACCATACATTCGCTTTTTCAAAGCTTAAATGCTCATTTTTTAGGGGCTCTGAATAGTTAAAATAAAAAAAGTTGCATTTTTTTTATTTTTTTGCAACTTTTTTTACTTGTACGGAGTGTTATAAGTGTAAGGAGATGAGAGAGCATGAAAAAAACAAGCAAAAAAATCATTGTAGCGATGGCATTGGTTTCGTGTTTACTATCTGGTTGTGGTCAAGGCAAGCCAGGAGATACGCAGATAGAGGTGGAACACGCATACGGTGCGGACATTACAGTGAAAGATATTAAAGCAAGATATCAATATCAGGACAACAGCGTTATGCCACTGTATAATGTTGCAACCGATGAAACGTTTGACTTTACGTTTTCCAGTGATTTATCAGACGTAAGTAACGAGGAGCCGGCGGTAACAGTACATACAGAAAAGGGTTGTAGCAAAGAAAGCGAAGTTACTACATACCATATTGTTGAAAAGACAGAAAAGGGGTCGCGAGTAGAGGTGTCACCAGTGGCGGGCGTACTAACGACGGAGTCCGAAGATGAGGAATATCTGGAATCCAACAAGGGTGTGTGGGGAAATGCTCCGATTTACTACATTGCGATTCACTATGATATGGACGCCGATACGCCAAAGAAATTGGAAAGTCCAGAGGTAATTCCATTCACAGTAAAGCATGAGGTAAATGCTCCTGAAGTAAAAGCGGTTGTAGGGGCCGACGGATGCTTTAAGTTGAGTTGGAAGCCAGTGGAGGGTGCCGAAGAGTATCGTATCTATAAGCTTGCAGGAAGCGAACAATATACTGGGGAAAGCAATGAATCCGTAAACGGTGCGGAAAATGGTTATCAAAATTGTTCGTTGCTTTATGAAGCATCCACCAGCGAAACGGAGTTCAAAGATTTTTCAGAAGAGCGTGATGGTCTTGAGTTCCATACCGATTCCATTAGTGGAAAAGAGTATGTTACCGGACAAAATTATTCCGTCAGTGGCGAATATTATGTCAGTGCTATGGTGGGAGGAAAAGAGAGTGGATTTTCTTCCGCAGTAACAACGGCAGAACTGAAACTTCCTCGTGAGCTTGCCGAGGGAAGTGATCTCATGTTTCAGCGCTATGAAAGCGTTGCAGATATGCCACTGAATGTAGATGTTGTGAATATTGATGGTTCCATCACAAAAAGAAAAGTATTGTATACTTATTGTGAACAAGAGACTTACTTAGGAACAATGGTTCCAGCCTATGACTATCAAGTGGAAGGAACTGCATTAACGGGTTATGTAAAAGTGGATGATGAAGAGGAAGAGCATCCGCAGTCTATAGGGGAGACGACACCATCCGGAAATGCAGAGCCAGAAAATGATGTTCCGAAAACACCACAGAACCATGTGCCAACCATTATAGATCCGGAACCGGCACAGAACGAGACGTCTCTGGTGGAACAGCAGAAAAACAATACAGAACAACATGTGGAACAGGGAGACACAAAAAGTGTTAGTAATCCAGGGGAAGATGTCAGATATTTTGCCGATAGCGCAGAAGAAGAGTGGTTGGCATTAAACATGGTAAATGGGGAAACGGAGATTTCAGTAGAAGCATTTCCTTCCTTGCAGAATGCGGAGAGTCTGGAAGATGTATTTTACAAAGTATATTATCAGAATCCGTATGTGCTTGGGTTGAAGCGGTTTGCATATAACTATGAAACCATGACGTTGAAAGTGGATTATATGTATGATAAGACCGAGATTCAAAAGAAGCATAAGGAAATGCAAGAAGCCGGCAAGAAGATTTTAGGGGAAATCATCAAAGACGGTATGAGCGAGTTAGAAAAGGAAAATGCGATTTATCAGTATTTGGAGAGCCATGCACAGTATGACACTGCCGCACTAGAGGATGCAAAAAAGAATGATTTCAAGAAGACCAATGATGGTCAATATGAAGATTCTTTTAATGGATATGGGATTTTAGTAAATCAGAAAGGTGTTTGCCAGTCATATGCATATGCGTACAAGTTGCTTTGCGAGATGAGTGGTGTAACATGTCGAGTTGTTACAGGGGATTTGTCAGGAAATCTTCCGCATGCATGGAATGCGGTGAAAGTAGGGGAGACATGGGTGCAGACTGATGTGACGAACAATCAAACTACGTCGGGAATTCCTTATTTTCTTTACAACGCCAATCATGAAACGGCGGAGATGACCGGGTTTGCGATGGATATGAGTTTTGAGTTGGATAGTCAGGTAGACCAATACCAAGGACAAGAGAACCAGTATGAATATTATCAGGCAAACCAACTTGTGGCTCAATCCATAGAGGAGTATGAGCAGATTTTGGATCGAGTGTTACCGAATGCAACGGATGTTATTAGCATTCGATACACAGCAGAGGAAGTGGACCAACAGGAATTGGTGACAGCCGTGCAAAGAGTATATAATAAGCACGGAAAGGAAGATAAACTTGCTTCATTGCAATGTGGAATGCATGGCAAGTATATCATTCTCCGATAAAATATTGGAGATATAGATTATATTTTATAAAAGATGGAGGAATGAATTCAAATGAAAGAGAAAATGAAACAAGTAAAAGGAGTTATGATTGTTGCAATGCTCGTATTGAGTATGGTAATGAGTCCGATGCAAAAGGCAGAGGCAGCAGATGTTTATACTTATGGGTATTTTGCGGTAACAGCCATGAGTAGCGATTCGGTTACGATTGATTATCGAAATGTATATTATCATTTCGTGGAGGCTGGGGCTCAGGTATACGGATATCGTATCACTTTAGAAGATCTGGATACAGGTAGTGAAGAAATGCTGATTAAGGAAGCAGGGCCAACGGAGATTGCGGGAACCGTCACAGGATTGACTCCGGGGCACACATATTTTATCAATGTGCGCACAACATATGCATTTCCTGGACTTGAACCAGGTGAGATGCTGGATTATGTTAAGGTAACACTTCCTGCAACAGGTGTGGCCACAAATGTGGATACAGTAACGGATACGGGAGCACCTTCCACAGGTGTTGCGCCAAGTACCCCAAGTACTCCAAATGTTCCAAGTACACCAACAGATTCAACCATTATACCACAGCCTTCTGCAGTTTCTGTGTCAACACCAACCTTGTTGACCGTAAAGATGGGTGGAAACAATGTAGGAACATCTGCAACTTCCGTTGCATGTAGCGGATATGAGTTTGGTATCTTTAATCGTAAAACCGGACGTCTTATGGAAACCGATACATCCAGTAGTCCAGTAACAACTTTTTACGGAGTAAGCCGAAAAAATGTATGTGTTATGCGAGTGAGAGCATATGACTACGATGCAAATGGCAATAAAGTGTACTCTGCATGGAGTGCTGGAAAAATCTTTGTGCCACAGCCAAAATTGAAGAGCAATGCATGCAAAGTTAAGAAAAATAGCATTACAATCAAGTGGAACAAAGTGACAGGTGCGAAAAACTATACACTCTATATGCGCAAGAGATATGGAAACAAATGGTATAAAGTAAAGACGGTAAATAGCAAAAAATCTTCTTGCACAATTAAAAAGTTCAGAGGAAAGAAGATAAATGCAGTTCGCCAGAACTATGAGGTAAAGGTAAAGGCAACAGCGAAAATCGGTGGTAAAATATATAATTCTACCACAAATGATTATGTTTACACTTATACTTATACAAGATACTATTAATAACGATAAAGCAAAAGGATAATTTCAAATTATGTGGCACTGGTTGGTATGTCTGACCAGTGCCATTTTTCAAAGTTTTGCTTGAAGTACAGGGGCGTATGTGATATAATTTTTAGGTACATTTTTTTAGTAAAGGAGAAAGTTAAAATGAACAGTAAGGTGAAAGGCATTTTCCAAATCCTTCTCATCCTACTTGTGACAGCTGCAATGGGTGTTGTGGCATGGACAGGTATTGGAAAGGCAGACAGAGGAAGTGCAAAAAATATTCGTAAGGGTCTTGATCTTGCGGGCGGTGTCAGCGTAACATACGAGGCAACCAAAGAAAATCCGACAGCACAGGAAATGAGCGATACGGTTTACAAAATGCAGAAGCGTGTGCAGAATGAAAGTACAGAAGCAGCTGTATATCAGGAAGGTAACAATCGTGTAACCGTTGATGTGCCAGATGTGGATGATCCACAGGCTGTTTTGGAGAAGCTTGGAAAAGCAGGATCTTTGGAGTTTGTTCTTCTCTCAGATGTAACAATTGCTGAGGATAAGACGGCAACTTATGACAAAGAAAAAGTATTGTTGGATGGTTCTATGATTCAGACTGCTGAGGCAACAAGTCAGCAAAATGAAACAGGTTCCACAGAGAATGTAGTAAAGATTACATTTACTGGAAAAGGTGCGAAGAAGTTTGGTAAGATTACAACAGAGCATGTTGGTCAGGCACTTTCTATCATCTATGATGGAAAAGAAGTTTCTTCCCCTGTTATTCAGTCTGCGATTACAGATGGTGTAGCGGTAGTATCCGGAAATTTTGAAAAATTTTCTGAGGCAGAGGATATGGCAACCACTCTTCGTATCGGTGCCCTTCCTTTGGAGTTGAAAAACATCCGTTCTAACATCGTTGGTGCAAAACTTGGAGAAACATCTTTGACAACAAGTCTCTGGGCTGGTGTTGTTGGTTTGATTCTTGTTATTGTATTCATGATCGTTATGTATCGCCTTCCAGGTGTTGCGTCTGCGCTCTCTTTGATTTTGTATGTAGTAGCAACCTTGTTGGCATTGAATGTACTTAATGTTACTTTGACTCTTCCAGGTATTGCCGGTGTTATTTTGGCAATCGGTATGGCAGTGGATGCGAACTGTATTATCTTTACTCGTATTCGTGAAGAGTTGGCAACCGGAAAGACCGTTAAGTCTTCCATTAAAATTGGTTTTGAAAAAGCGTTGTCCGCTATTATTGACGGTAACGTGACAACCTTGATTGCAGCGGTTGTGCTTTATGTCAAGGGATCCGGTACAGTTATGGGATTTGCTCAGACACTTGCCATCGGTATCGTTCTTTCCATGATTACCGCAATCTTTATTACAAGATGGTTGCTTTATGGATTTGTTGCTCTTGGACTTGATAACGTGAAGTTCTTTGGTGTACAGAAAGAAAGAAAAGCCATCAATTTTGTTGGTAACTTTAAAAAATATGTAATTATTTCGGGTTTGATGCTTGTTCTTTGTGTCGGTGGTTTGATTATGAACAAAGTTCAGACTGGAACAATCTTGAACTATAGCCTTGATTTCATTGGTGGTACTTCTACATCCATTACATTTGATGACAAGGCACAGGGATTCGATGCAGATGGAAATGCAAGCAGTGAGTTTAAGACAGAGATTACTGAGGCAGTGAAAACTTCTGCTGGTGTGGATGCGGCTGAACTTTCTGATGTTGCAGGCGAGAGAACATTGATTGTTCGTACAACTGATTTGACAGAGGATCAGCAGAAGAAAGTAGTTGCGGACCTTGGTGCAAAATATAATGTAACAGATGATAACATTGAGATTCAGACCATCTCTGCTTCGGTAAGTAATGAGATGAAGACAGATGCCATCGTTGCGGTTATTATCGCGGCAATCTGTATGTTGATTTACATCTGGATTCGATTCAAGAACCTTGCGTTTGGTGCAAGTTCTGTAATCGCATTGCTTCACGATGTAATGGTAGTACTTATGGTATATGCGGTAGGAAGTGCATTTATTTCTGTAGGTAGCACATTTATCGCTTGTATGCTTACCATCGTAGGTTACTCCATCAATGCGACAATCGTTATCTTTGACCGTGTTCGTGAGAACCGTAAAAAAGGTGGAAGTCGTACAGATATAGCAGAAGTTGTCAATGACAGTATTACACAGACATTGAGCCGAAGCATCAACACATCCATTACAACATTGATCATGGTTGTTGTACTTGCTATCATGGGTGTAGATTCAGTTCGCCAGTTTGCGATTCCGTTGATTGCTGGTATCATATCCGGTGCATACTCTTCTGTATGCCTTGCAGGTACTGTTTGGTTCTTCATGAATAAGAAGGCTAAGAAAGCAAAATAAATTCAATATTTTTGAGTAAAACATAAGAAAAGCGCACATACTATGGGAAAATAGTATGTGTGCTTTTTTGTGCATAGAAAGAGGAAAATATGGAAAAGATGGTTGGAAAACGAAGTGTCCAGTTTGAAACACCACCTTGTATTATTGGGGCAGCTTCGGTGGCAGGAGAGAAAGAGGGCAATGGTACCTTTGGGAAATACTTTGATTTTGTGGAAACAGATCCCTTGTTTGGTGGTAAGACATGGGAAGAGGCGGAAAGCAAAATGCAACACATGGCAGCGGATATAGCTATCCGCAATGCGGGGTTGGAACCAGATGATGTTCGGTATATTATAGCCGGGGACCTTTTGGGGCAGTTGATTGCTACTTCCTTTGGCATCATGAACTTCAATATCCCAATGTTTGGAGTCTACGGTGCTTGCTCCACCATGGGAGAGTCCATGGGGATTGGTTCCATGCTTGTGGAGGGAGGCTTTGCGGATTATGTGGTGGCGTTGACTTCCAGTCATTTTGCCAGCGCGGAAAAGCAGTTTCGATTTCCCCTTGCCTATGGAAATCAGAGACCGTATTCATCTACCTGGACGGTTACGGGAAGTGGTGCCGTGGTACTTGGACGGGGAGATGGGAATTGGAAACGGAAAGAAATTGGGTATGTAGAAATTAAGGGAATTACAACTGGTGTTATTACGGATTATGGTATTTAAGAT
>JAZNJZ010000091.1:0-60520 GCA_045578325.1 Eubacterium sp. | reverse complement strand
TCATCCGACACGACATCATACAAAAGAAAAACCCTGCTCATTTGTTGTTACTGGAATTTTGAGCAAGGTAATTGATTTATTTGATATATACGAAAGATTCTGGACATCTTGCTCACCGAATTATTAACTGATTAGTGTTATTGTATCATATCTATTTGGTGATTGCAAGTGACATTTTATCTATCTCTTCTCGTATACATATTGCTGCTTTTAAGAAAATACTTTTTTATAAACTCTATAGTTTTCTAACCGCTACGATTTCGCCCCCACAAATTTCGCCATTTTCCATGTATCCACATTTCTGGTACAACTCTTTTGCTCCGACATTCTCTGCTTCATAAGAAACCCAACAATGGTCTGCCTTACCGAGAAACGATTCTTTCATATATTTCTCCGCCAATTTCATCGCCTGCAATCCATAACCTTTTCGCTGGTGTTTTTCGTCAATCATCAACTTCCAAAGGCAGTAATTGTTATCCGCAACAGTAGGATCCTCTTCATCTAGCCTGCCATAACCAAACATGATAAATCCAACCGCTTCATTTCCATCATAAATTCCGAAAGCTTTCGCAACATTATTGTTTGAAACAGCAACATATGCCTCACTAAGACTTTTGGCATTCGAAGAAACAAACCCTTGTTGCGCATCGCCAACACGTAGGCCTATTATTTCAGACAAATTATCAAATGTAACTTCTTTAAAGTTTAACATAATGCGATTCCTCCATTTCTACTTATATTTTCCGCTCCATATACCCACAAGTAAAGGGAAAGAAATCAAATTTCTCTGTTCCAACATGAACAAAATCAAAACGTTCATACCACTTTTTTAGTACAGCGTTTTCCTCCACAATTCCAATGTTCATCTTCGTGCATCCTTGCTCCTTCGCAAATTCAAATGCATGCTCCAAAAGTTCTTCTCCTATTCCCTTGTGACGGTATGCTGGTAAAACACATAAGTTATTCAATTCACACTCCTTGTTTTCTTGCATTAGCAAGGAATAATACCCAACAATCTTGTCCTTATCATAATATGCATACATTGGACGATGCTCTCCATATATGTGCCACCTTAAACGGTCCTCTGTGGTGGCAAACGCCGTAAATCTTGACGCATTTTCAGGAGTAAAACCAAACTCGTCTGCCACTGTAAGAAAACTCTCTCGAATCACATTGACACATTCCAAAATGTCTTTTTCATTTATCTCTTTTATCATATCAAAATCCTCCTCATCTCAACTGTAAAATCTCAAACTTTCGTTTCCCAATTGTTTGTTTCTCTAAACGCTTCCATTTATCACAATGAATTTTCTGCTTTTTATCCATGCAAACTGCTAAAACGGTACTTTCTCGCGAGATGATTGCCAACTGTTCCAACATTTCATCAATGGATAATGCCTCTTCATTATCCCACTGAACTAAATTTCCATATGGCACATCAGTAATAATAATGTCTGGTTGTATCGTAGGAAGCTCTTTCGTACAATCGGCATTAAAAATCTCTACAGAAACTTCTTTGTTCAATGCTTCCTGCAATCTCTTACAAGCTTCCAATGCTCTTTTGTGAGATTCCTTTTTATACTGAATATACAAGTCTTCGATTTCACTTGCCCGCTTTTCCAAACCACTTGGCGATAACAAAGCAGTGTTCTTCTTCGCACACAAAACCATTTCCTCATCTATATCACTACCATATAGTCTAGCGATTGTATCGGCATGAAAAAAACCTAAAATTGTTAGTGCATATCCTCCACCACAGCAAGGATCATATACATTCAAATTAACCTTTTTTGACGAGTAACTCATAGCTCGACCAAATATCTCGTTCAGTAAACGGACTGGAAAATTGGGAATCCCCTTCCCTCCATAGATTACGTGTCCACTGGCATAATCCTCATAATTTTCACTTTCACCATACAAATATTCCATGAAAAATCACTGCTCCTTGTCCAGATGTAACAACACCCAATTCTTAACTTGCTCTGCCACCTCTTCTACACTCTTCCCCTCCGTACTTAATGTTTCATATGGCATATCGCCGACGGCTTTATGTGTCATAAAATAGTTGTTGTAATCCACCGAACCTTGAATCCAATTGGAATCTGTAATTCCCCTTCCTTCATGCATTCGTCTTCGGACTTCCTCTTCTGAAGCCACAAGTGCCAGCGTGTAAACTTCACTAAAAAATCGTCTGTTGTATGTATGATTTACCTTATCAAGATTCCCTGCCATTGTCCACAATACTGGGCGTTTTGCCTGCGCAATATTTTTTGAAAGACTTCCCACCTGTTCCACCTGCGCATAGTAATCCTCTTCTGTCTCGTGAGGCATGAGATTAAAAAACATATCTGCATCTAGCACCACAACTTCATCACACATTTTCTGCAATGCTTGTCCTGTGGTTGTCTTTCCAATTCCACTACATCCCGTTAATATGAACAGTGGCAATCTTTGAAACGACCAACTTTCTCCACATTTGGGACATGTGATTTTACCTTCTGTTACCTCTTTATCCCAACCGTGATTTCCACAGGTTTGACATATTCCAATCATATTTTTTCCTCCTTGTCTTACCTTCTAATTATATATCGTTGAATTATTTCTTTAAATATTTCGCTATAAAATTCCTTGTCTAGCTCACCTTTACAATTTTTAATAACGTTTGCTGACGCAATATTTTCCTTATCACAAGAAACAATAACTTCACGAATTCCAATACCATCGTACACTTTTAAAGCTTCCTCCAGCATACTCGTAGCCAAATGCTTGCGACGCTCACTGGGTCTTATGCAATATCCGACATGACCACCTTCCGCCCGCAAGAAATCATTTAAAGCTAGGCGAATATTAATCATTCCAACAATTTTGTCATCTTCTTCTCGCTCGTAAAAATATGTAAGCGCAGGTACTCTTAGCTGAGGAATATTGGCAATATCAATATCTGCTAACACTTTTTCAAGCCATGCCTCGTATGTTGAATTCTCCAAATACCAATCCAACGCACCACATCCATTAATTTCCGAGTTACAATCTAAAAATTCTTGAATAAATTGTTCCGCTTTTTCTTTATAACAAATACTTGGAAATACTAATTTCATTTATTCTACCTCCAGCACACTAAGAAAATCTTTTTTCATCCTCTCCTAATCCACTGCAATTCGTCTCGTTACAAATCCTGTATCATCCTTTTCCACCCGAATGACAAATGGAAACTGATTGTATTTCGTACACATCCAAAAATCGGCCTCCGGAAACACCTCTTGTCTATCTTTATCAAAAAAATGTTCCCCGCCATTTTCTTGTAATGCCGCCACTCTCCCCGCAATATCCACCAGTTCATTGCCTTCCAACATACTCTTTATATACTCCGCGCACAACTCGTCTTCTGCCGCAAGTCGTATCCCCGCATTTCCCATACACACAAGGGAAACAACTTCTGGATTCTTCTCCTGAATGTACTGGACAATTGCCCTGGCATTCACGAGACTTCCTGTGATTATTTCTGTCGCCTTTTTGGCATTTACAATTCCCTGCGTCCCAGCACTGGTCGTATGAATCACGGTTTTCCCTACCACATTCTCTGGTAAAATCGAAGAGGGTGAATTGCCATAATCAAATCCCTCGCATTTCTTACCATGACGTTCTCCAATAAGAACACTATTTGTAATCTCGCTTCGCAATGTTACAGCCTCTTCTATGGTTCCAACCGGTCGTATTTCTTTGACGCCCATATCGTACAAATAGCACTCGAGAGAAAAGGCGCGAAATACGTCAATAATTACGGTCAAACCTTCTACTTGTTTGGCACCTTCGATTAAATGAAAAATATTTACTTTGCACATATACTTTTATCCTTTTCACTATAGTATTCTTCCGCCAACAAACTATACATACATGCATCCACAATACCCTTATTACTCCAATCTGCTTTTCGTAATGTACCCTCGTATTTTAAGCCACACTTTTTCATCACGCGCCCCGAGTTTGGGTTGTTTGGATCATGTTGTGCCTCAATTCGCTTGGCCTTTACTTCATCAAACAAAAATGGAATAATCCCTGCCAATGCTTCACTTGTATAGCCTTCCTTCCACCACTTGCTTCCAATACAATATCCAATATGAACCTTTTCCGTCATTTCGTTTATTTCTACAACCGATATGGTTCCAATTGGTTCTCCCAATGACTTCGGAACAATCGCCCATTGGTAAAAATCTTTATCTTTATATTGTTCAATCCAACTATCTAAAACGCTTTCTGTAACAAAACGCTCTCCATGGGACGGCCAACGCAAAAATTCGGTGACTTTGTCATCGCTTGTCCAATTACGAAAAGCCGCTTCTACATCTTCCTTTACAAACCGTCTTAATAACAGTCTCTCCGTCTCAATTCTAAGGGTTCCTTGATGTTTCATCTTTCTCTCCTCCGCATCTGCTGTATCTTATGTTTGTTTCCAGAACAATAAATTGTTTACTTGCTCCGTTACGTAAATCTCATTTCCAACTATTTCAAGTTCATAACTTTCAATTACTTCCGTGTCATATTTCGTTAGCAATTCATCAAATCCATACGCTGTGTCTTTTTTCTTAGGAAATCGAATGCTACTGTCGAAAGAATGTTGTAAACACAAGCCACAATTCCCACATATATTTTTCCACTCATCTTCTGTATAGAATTTAATATGTCCATCCTTTTTAAGTTGCATATATGCATCGACGAATCGCTCAGCATCATTTGCATTTGGCGTCGGATCTGAAATAAAGAAATGTCCTTCTTCTTTTAATACACGACTAACTTCTGAAATACTTTTATCTATCTCGGGAAAATGATGCAATGCATATCGTGAAATCACCATATCAAATTCCTGATTTGCAAATGGAAAGTCAATACCATCATAGGAAATAAAACTAAGATTTCGGATATTCTCTTCCATTACTCTCATACGATTATTTTCCAATGCTTTCTCCACAATATCCAAGCCAATCACGGTTACATCTGAATATCTCTTTGCAATAGAAAATGCCAGATACCCACTTCCTGTACCCAAATCCAAAATTTTCATTCCCGATTGAATTGGAAGAAACTCTATAATTGCATTTAAGTGTTCCTCGTCTTGAGTTTGCTTGTTATAAAACTCCCCACTGGCAAAGCTGTCTTCGAATTCCTTTTTGGTTGCATATATACTTTCCTTTGCCTCCATATATTTCGGAATTTCCAGTGGTCTCTCTGCTTGTAAAAACTCTGGCTTTCGTCCTACTGGTTGCGATGATCCTTCTTGCAGATACCAGACCGCTTGTATCGCCTTCATGCCGAGACTTTTCGCCGTTTCTAACTCGTAACTACCACCATCTCCGACGTAGATGCACTCCTCTGGCTCAACAGAAAGTTCTTCCATACATCTTTGAAAAATCTCCACATCCGGTTTTTGGATCCCTTTCTCGCAGGAAAGATACACTGCATCAAAGAATGGAAATAATTCACTTTTTCGGATAACTTCTGATTCCTCTGAATAACAATTACTGATTAAACCAATGGCAATCCCCTTTGTCTTCAATTCAGAAAACATAGGGATGATTTCCGAATGCAAATGTCGGAAGCAATCTTCCTTCGTTGCTTTTCTTTTTTCTACTATTTTCTTAAAACGTTCTTCGGTATAGCAGTTATTTTCTCGCAATATCATCTCCACAACTTCATCTACAGACACTTTCCCCAGAGTACGGTCCTCATCTGTGGAACGCCAAGGTGACAGAAAGCGTTCTTCTGGGATTCCCGCATCCTCCGCCATCTGTGCCCCAAAATATAATGGAGTGTGGTAGTGCGTAACTAATGTCTCAAACATATCAAAAATTACTGCTTTTATCATTCTTTTGTCATCTCCTTATCGTAGGCAAGCTCCGTTGGCAAATTTCCAAAAAGCTCCGTTCGAGTTTTGTTAATTGTTAATTTTTCTAAAATCTTAGCATCTGGTTCTGGAAATACAACAAATAGATCTTCCTCTCCCAACTCAGGACGAATCGAAAATTCAAGCTGCTCCTTTTCTAAGGAAAACTGTGCATTTGCTTTCTCTTTACTTCCCCTGGCATCCAGACGTATCCACTTTTTATATTTCTCGATATACACGCCATTTAACCCATGATATACCAACACCGGAGCCGTGTCATCATCCAATATAAGCTTTTGATAACACAATCCAGCAGGAATGGACTTACAACGTAGTAGCGCAGCTAGTAAATGCGATTTCGCAAAACAGATTCCATGTCCAGCCTGCAATACTTCGGATGCAGTACAAGTAATGATGTCGTTATTGATATCTGCCGAGTGCGAAATATTGTCTCGGACATACTCGTAAGCTAATTGTATATATTCGATCTCATCGTTGGACTTCTCAAATAACTCATCTGCTAATCTTTTAATTGACTCGTTTTCATAATCAATCACTTCATCTGCCACCAAATATTTCTCTATTTCCGATGTAAATGGAATTATGTTCATATCTGCATCTCCCTTACTTATTTTTCAAATCTCAAATCCATTCCTTATGTACTAACCTATTATATTACTTGTGTAATATTCTCCGATAATTTATGGTATTTGTCCATAATTTCCTTGTCGTGAAATGGCAACGGAATCCATTTTTCATGATGTATTTTAGCGATGAATTCCTCGTTCTTATGGGCATCCGCACAAACTCCACTAGGTATGTTTCGTATAGCATTATCACACAGATAACATTCATCTCCGGTTATGACATACTTCTTGCCAGCTTCTTCAAAGTAAATCACCGAAGAGTCTGTCGTGTGACCGCCGATTACTTGAAAGTGAAATTTGTTATCAATCCACATACTGTCTTCCACCAGTGAGAGAGACGCATTTTGTAACGTTTGCTTGATGGCATCTTCTCCCTGTCTCATAAGGATAGAATATGTTTCTTTCGCCATAACCACCGGTACTCCTTGGTACAAATCCAAATTATTCACATGATCCCAATGACTGTGTGTCAAAATCACTTTACTGATGTGTAGCATTTCTCCAAATACTTGCTCTATTTCTTTTTCAATGGAAAGCAATGTCACACCCTTGTCTGATGCCAATTTTTCATCCCGGAACCCGGTATCAATCAATATGTATTTGCCATCTATTTCTGCCAGATAATAAAGAAACAGAAAATCCTCTAGCATTTGATTAGGCCTCTCTGCATCCCGATATACCGCACCATATGTCCCGTATTTAAACCCTTTGGCATAACGTATCACATATAATTTCATTTTTTCTTCATCCACCTCTACAGTTCAAAATGCTCCTGAATCATCCGTGCCACTTCCCATGGTTCTAAATTCGAATTATCAATCTTCATGTAATTTTCGTAAGGTATTTCACCCTCTCTGCTTTCCAATCGATATTTTTCATCCAATTGAAGCAAATTATTTTTTGAGAACTCTAAATCTCTCTTTGACGCTTTATTCATTAATCGATTTTCTGTTTCATTTCGTTTCAGTCGAATTTCTTGTGGAGCTACCAATTCAACATAATACACTTCGCTGCCTTCACGTTCAAATATTTCTGTTACATGCTGCACATAATCCCAATCACTTTTCTGATCAAATGCCCACATATAGGTGAAAATCATTCCCTTATTTTCGCTTTTAGCAAATTCCTCAAAAATCACCTCACGCAATCTTGTGATGGTATTTCCTTGGTAATAACCAAAAATTTCAATCACCGGTTCAATGGTCATATGATTGTGAAACAAACGCAAGCCCGTTAGCTTCATCAATTCCTGACCAACTGTCATTTTTCCTACTGCAGCGTTTCCAAAAATACATACTAATTTCATCGATGTCCTCCTTGTTGTACGATTTACCCTAATAGAAAAAGGTATAAAAATCATATTGCCCCGTATCCCAACCATTTTTGTCATAAAATGATTTCGCCGTAAAATTGTCTTTATCTGTTACAAGTATAAAGCCTTTTGCCTTATTTTGAAAGTACTCTTTCACGTAAGACATCAAGGATGTTCCATAGCCTTTACCTCTGTAATCCTCATCCACAAAGAAATCATTTAAAATCCATTGTGCTTTTAGAGAAACGGTTGAATACGAAGGGTATAATTGAATGAATCCTATAACCTCATCACATTCCGATGTTGCAATGAAAATCTTTGACTGATTATTCTCTAATCTTGATTTTATAAACTCTGTTACTACTTCCTCATCTTGGCTCTCTACACCGTAAAACCCACGGTATTTCATTACAATCTTTACTATACTCGATAAATCATCAATAAAAGCTTCTCTTACCATTGTTGTTCTCCTTATACTAATTCAAACTTCTTTTCCATACGCTCCTCATCAGAAATGCGGTTCTTTCTTCCTCCATATTCATCGATTTGAACGAAATTCAGCTTACGCATAACTTTTTCAGAAGCTATATTCTCGCTGTCGCAATGTGCAACAAAACAGCTAATTCCCATAACCTGACGACTGTATTGAATAAGACCATCTGCAGCTTCCGTTGCATACCCTTTTCCCCAATAATTTTTACTTATTATCCAGCCAATTTCTGCTGTATTTCTTTCCTGATTTAGATAGAGGCTTACTGCGCCTATATGATTCTCTTCCAGCAATATAGCAAACTCATAAAATGAGGGGTCACTCTTTTTCCATTCAACATCGATACTTTCCAAAAACTCGCGTGTTTCATTCAAATCTCTTTTTGGCATGTGAACCATATAACATGTGTTTTCCACATCCGAAGCGTACTCATGAGTGGATTCCAAATATTTTGTTCCAAGGGGAACAAGTAATAAATTTTTTGTTGTAATTTGCCAATTGAAATCCTCGCCATATTTATCCGTTAATTCATCAAAAACTTTCTCGACGATCATCTCTTGAAAATCCAATCTTACAAATTTCTTCCCATTCGGCAACTCTCTTTCTTTTGCCTCTTTCAGCTTGTATCCGATTGCCTTCATACAATTGACAAGCGCTTCTTCCTCCATCTGATGATGTACTTCGTCTAAGCCGTCAAACGCATGCAAATATGGTGAATCTGACACAAAGGTATCTCCCGTATTGATTTGTATGATACAAGAAATGTATTGCGGTTTCACCTGATTAATAACTCGCTGAAAACATTCGTAACCAATATACTCAATTAGCAAATTCGCTATCACAAATTTCACACATGGCAATTGCAAATCTTCGCTTAACAGATTTGCACATATAGTTTCAAACACATCACTATATTCCGTATATCTTTTTCGGCATTCAGCTAGAAATCGCTCATTGACATCTACACCATAAACCTTGTCAACTTTCTCAGTATCTATATGCTCTATTCCATTACCACCAGCCACTCCAAGAACCATTACTGTCTTTACGTCATACGAGTCAAATTGCTCTCGCATCATTTCGTTTAGCACCTGCAGTTGGTAAACACTTTCTAAACTCATATGACTTTCATAATCCTTTAAGTCTATTTCTTCCCATGGGTTTCTCATATGTCCACCTCTGTCATTTTTCTATTTCCATCTCCAAGCATTTCCATTCCTCACCTAGCACCTGATAACTTTTACATTCCTCTTCCTGGATTTCTCGAAATCCCGCCGCTTTATAACATTGATACGCTGACGAATTATTTTCAAAAACTCCCAAGGTTATCTTTTCCACCTTCAAGATATTGAAAGCATATTGAATTGCTAATTGAAGCATTTCTTTCCCGTAACCTTTTCCTCGTTTGGTATCATCCACAATGACAAACCCAAATCGTAGCACCTGTTTCTCTTCATCCGTAAATCGCATAATCAGATGTCCAACAACTCCACTCTCATCAAACGCGGTCATCTGAAAATGGGAATCCACATTATCAAACGATGCGTAGTGAGTATTCATATCATCATTTGAAATCGGATATTCACCGAACAGCCCGGCACACCATTTCCAAAATGCCACCTCATCTTTTATCCAGCTTACGACATATTTCGCATCACTTTTTTTGTATGGTCTTAATCGCAACATTTTCTTTCACCTCATTTTCATCCTTCAAAATTACATTGGTAACATTTTTCACTCAACAATCCTGTCCACCAACGTCTTAACATGTATCTTCATCGTATCCAAGCATGGAACAGGACTCACTTCATCATTCAATAACAATGATAATTCCGTACATCCTAAGACAATTGCTTCAATGCCACGATCTTCTTTCATTCGTCCAATAATCTTTTGAAAACTGCGCAACGTATCTTCTTTAACAATTCCAAGTTCTAACTCAGAAGCTATCTTCTGATTAATAAATTCCATTTCATCTGCCGTAGGTACAACATTTTCTTGGAGCTTGTCAAATACAATATGAGGTGTGTTAGCACTTAATGCCACAAAATCAGCTCCGCTTTTTACGAGATTGTTGATTGCAACCATGAGATAATCTGTTAATTCATCATATTTTTGTTCACTGCAAAGCTGTAAAACATCAAATACATTGACACTCTCAATGGATAACTTAGGAAATACATCCATTCCTACCTTTTCCTTCACTCCATACACAATATCATGATAGTAAGGTATTGTTGACTCTGGACCCAATCCTCCGACTAATCCTATTTTTTTCATTTAACCGCCTCCCTAATATACCGAAACTGCTCATTCAACATATCCACATCAACAACACCATCGCTTCCCAATGCCGTTGCCTCCACAGTAAAAGTGTCATTGTACCCAATTTTACGTATGTATTCGAAAAAGCGTTTGAAATCAACATGACCTTTCCCAATTGGAAGCGTACGGAGATTTTTCCAATCCATATAGCCACCGGCATAATCATTTACATGATAGTGGCAAATATAATTCTCTTGCCATAACCACTCATATTCTTCTTCATATAACAGATTCAGTTCCTCATGAAACGCTGCCATTTTTGTATCGAAGATGAAGTGAATATCCGGATATTTTTCCCGAAGTTCACACCAATGTTTCATCGGATTTTCCCTGTTGCAGACAACATTTTCTACCAGCAAATCGATGTCGTATTTCTTTGCTATATCACTCAGCTGTGAATACGCCTTCAAATTGTTTTGAAAATTGAAATCGGATGTTATTCCATCCCACAAATGAATCACCAATTTCTTGGCACCAATTCGCTTTGCAATGTCACAATTAATTTCAAATAATCTATATGCTTCTGCTAACTCATCTTCGTCACCTTTGCTTATGTTTTCACCGATATGCTTCTCACAATGCATCACTGGGATGTCGAGTTTCATTGCCTGCAATTCACTTACCAATGCATCCACTTCTTCATACCAGGCACTATACATCATAAATTCAAAACCATCACACAAAAGTTGCTCTGAAAGTGGTCCTAATAATTTGTAATTTCTATCATTTGCTCTTCCTATTAATGCTCCTGTTGAACACAGTATTTTACTCATGTTTTCTGTCCTTCCGAAACAATTTTTGTGAAACAATTGTAATCCATGCCGGCAATGCAGCCATCGGATTCTGCTTCCAATCATTAATACTTTTTAACCACTCCGAATCTTGTTTTACCAACTCGTCATATGTATACCAAAAAGATGCATCTACTGCTTGCAGTTCTTCCATTTCCTT
Source organism: Eubacterium sp. (assembly GCA_045578325.1). Lineage (GTDB taxonomy): Bacteria > Bacillota > Clostridia > Lachnospirales > Lachnospiraceae > Eubacterium_F. The sequence continues at coordinate 48,917 of JAZNJZ010000091.1, read as the reverse complement.
TATTGATAGATTAGAAAAACTGTTTGCATTTATTAAATCCTGTATCCGCCAATGACATGATGGAAATGTATCATGGTACGATTTTCTTATCTCTGGCTGCTTCCATGGCTCGCCTAAAAACGGACGCTGGAATGGATGTATATCATACATAATCGAATAACCCGATTGTTTTAACACTCTGCAAATATTCGTATACATCTCATTTAGATTTGGGATCCACGTGTGCGTTCCGTTCGAAGTATAAACCAAATCATATTTATTATCTTCAATGCTTGCAAGACGCATAGTATCCTCACACACAAACTCTATATGAAGTCCCAATTTTTCTGCGATCACTGCGGCATTTTCCAACTGCCTTTCACTAATATCTGCAGAAGTCACATCAGCTCCTAGAAGCGCAAACGCAAAAGCGGCATGATTATCTCCACTCGATGGCAACAATACCTTTTTTTCACTTAAATCCGGAATGTATTTGTTTACCATCTCATAGACCATAGGATGAAATGCTGTTGTTGGATCTTTCACCAATTTCTCAATTTTATCATCCGTTCTAAGTGATTGATACCATTCCGAATCCGAGGTTTCATTCCAACTATCTTTTACTTGTTTTAACCATTCTTCCATGCTAATCTCCTCCTAATACTCTCTCTTCATGACGCTCGCTGATAATCCAGTCATATTTCTTTGACACGATATAATATTCTCTATTTCCTCGCGCATTTGACTCCTGCACCTCCGTTTCACTTTCCCCGCAGTAATTTCCACTGATCTCTAGTGATTGCATACACCACCGTCCGTTCATTTTCCTCATCCACAAATTCATCCACTTTCTGCATTCCATTTGCCTGAGCTGTGGCACTGGACGCAATATTTTTTTCTTTCATGTACGAGTACAAAATTTCAAATGGCGTATTCTCAAATGCCCAGTCCCGACATCCTTGTGCTGCCTCTTTGGCATATCCACGACGTTGATATTTCTTGTTAATATGATAGCCAATTTCTGGTCTAATACTGCCATTGATATTTTGCATCGTAATGCCACAATCACCTATCATTTCTCCTGTGGTTTTCAGTGTAATTGCCCATAATCCAAACCCGAAAACACGGTATCTTTCAACATTCTTTGTAATCCAATTTTGCACTCTATTTTCATCAAATGTATATGGATAATGTTGCATAATGTCAGAATCTGCCAACACATCGTAAAGGGCATCAAAATCATCCAATGTCAACTCTCGTAAAACTAATCTTTCCGTTTCCAACTGCATTCTCTTTCCCTCCGTTTTTTAATATGACCGAACTTGAATGCCCCATTTCCCATCTTTCATAGTCAATATCCATACATTCTCGTGCTGGCTCATTACATTGCCGAACACGTCTTCTCTGTAATAACTATAAAAAAAGTGCACTTTATTCTCACAAACTAATATAGGTTCTCGCCTAGTTACAACTGTTCTCTTAAAGCCCTTTTCTTTTAAATTTTCAAAAAATTCATTTGTTATCTGACCTTTGCTTTTCCAGCATATTACTTCATTTCCAGATAGCAAATAATGCGGAAAATGACAACAAGCGTCCATTCCTTCTATATCTTCATTTTCAAAAGCGACGCCAAACTCATCTAAACAAGCAAGTGCTTCTCCTATAAATTTTTCTTGGTCATTTTTCTGTTTTTCTTTAAATACTTCAACATAATCACGCATAAAAAATCTCCTTACAGCAATAATGACTTCTCCCATCCTTAATACTGTGTAAGTACTTCTAATGCTTCCACTTTTATACATGCTCTAGGCATTGTGATACATATAAACAACATACCCTTCTATGCCATCCAAGGCACCCTCATATGTTTCTTGACACATCATACATCGTGGCTCTTGCATTGGAAATCCACTTGTAGGAAAGATGTTGTATTCGGAGGATGTCTTAAAACCAACTCGGTTATAATAATTATAATCGCCTTCTACCGTTATGCCCTTATAACCCATCTCCTTTACTTTTTCTATTCCTAATTTCAGCATAGTGCTTCCGATTCCTTGTTGAAAATACTCTGCATGAACCGCTACCGGTGCCAGCATCACAATGTCGATATTATCTACTTGCTCGTAACCACCTTCTTTGGTCGGTGACAATGGGAATTTGGAAAACATAAAGTGTCCCACGATTTCATTGTCCAATTCAGCCACAAAAGACAATTCTGGAATATAATACTCCGACTGTCGGATTTCCTCTACCAATGCCACTACTTCAATTCCTTCTGAATAATCTGTTCCATCTCCAAAGGATCCTAAGAGTAAAGAAATAATATCCTTGTAATCTTTTTTTTCCTCTGGACGTATTGTTATGTCATTTCTCATTTTTTTCACTTTCCTTTCTATAAACTTCTATCGAATCATTTCCTCAAGCGCCTGCTCCCAGTACTTTCCAGGAACATTATACCACTGGCACATGTCGCCACCTTCTTCACATAACTGCATTGCTCTTGTCAAAACCGAACCGTGTGACACCTCGCCAGTCTGTATAAAATGCTTTGTTACTTCACTCCAATACGGCGCTTTTTCTGCAAGCCCCGACTCGTCTATTTCTTTTATTGCGCTCTCTCTATCGTAGTCGAGGCTGATAAACTCATAATTCCATCCCCGATTCTCTTGGTGAAGAATCGTGAACTGCGCCCTTCCCTCACCGCCCAATGCTACACCAACTGAACCTGGATTAATAACAAGCGTATCGTCATGTTCAATCACCATCTGCCAATGGGTATGTCCACAAAGAATATATTTATAAGAACATTCCTCTATTATCTGTTTTGTCGCATCGTCATTCGGAAGCATTTTTTCATTGTTTCGTTTGGGCGTGCCATGACAAATCAGAATCGGTTCTGTACCATCTAACCAAATCTCTTGAGATACTGGAAGACTCCTGTAAAAGTCAATGTCCTTATCCGTCTGATTTTCATAACAATAGTGCATCGCACCCACCGTCAAATCGCCATTTTTCCAAATACAATTTTCATTATCCTTACGGTCAATCCAATAATCCTCTTTATTCCCCCTCACAAAGAAACAAGTATATTTTTCTTGCATAGCATAAATGAGTTCCAGCGTCTTTTGCGGATATGCAAACTCAGCCACATAATCACCCAAAAATATATATGTTTCAATCCCTCGCTCTAACGCGTAGTCCAGGCACTTTTCAAATGCCATATAATTTCCATGTATGTCTGAAAAAACTGCGATTTCCATCTATGCATCTCCTTTCTTGAATTTAGGTTATTAAAGCTTAGATATGCAAATTCCTCAAGATATTTGTTGCAAATTTAGCCTGCATCAAATACTCATCCTTATCATGGATATCTGCATTCAAATATTGTGAATAATAATCACACACTGCAATTTGATAAAAATACAACCGTAGCAGATTATCTCTGTCATACTGTGTTAATGGTGCAACACTACCATAAGCGTCAACATAATCCTTAAATTTCACCTCATCAAATTTCCCATTTGTACAAGACGGATCCGCATAAAAGAAAGATCGTGTTATCTCCCAAATAACCGGATGTTGACACGCACATGTCCAATCAATTACCGCATTTATTTTATCTTCTCCACAAATAATCTGATTAACAGTATAGTCTCCATGGGAATTACAATATGTCAACTTATGCAAATCAAATTTCCAATCCGTCATTTTGGGAACAAGCTTGATTCGAAATTCCAAATCATCAAGAATATCTACCTCCCCTGTTTGCTTCGCCATTTCATAAGAATGAATGTATGAATTTCTTGCGCTTTCTGGTGTCATATAACGAAAAAAATCTTCTCCAATTCCCATTTGTAATGCTTTATATCCGCGCAATTCATTATGTATTCTTCCAAGTAGCACAGGGCTTTGTTTCATAAACCACTCGGGAACTTCATTCATACCAAACACTTTGCCTTCAATATATGTTTGAACATGACTCACCCTATTATCATCATAAGTTGTCACAAAATATCCAGACCTATTTTTCAAAAAGGCAGAGACATCCATTCCCTTTTGATACAAAAAGTCACAAATCTGCGGCTCCTCTTCCGGATGATTCATCTCATTTGCATCTGCAATTTTATAGATGTATTTCCCCTGAGAAGCTTGTACCAAAAAAATATCTCCGCCTACTCCAACTGTCATCCGTTGAATTTCGTGAACATCAAGTCCGTATTCCGATGATAAGATCTCAGATATTTTTTCTAATACATTTGACATATACTTCTCTCCTTGCTTTTTTCAATCGCTTAAAACCAATACACATCTTCTTCTCGAACCTTCAGAAACCCAAGCTTTTCCGCCGTTCTCTCCGATGCTAGGTTATCCTCTGCACAATCCCATATCGGTGTCAGTCCACGCTTCAACGTGTCCTCTATCGTTTTTTGTGCCAAATATGCTGCTAGGCCTTTTCTCCGATGTCCTTCCTTGGTATCTACAGAGATATTCCCATATCCATCGACTTGGAAAAGCATACTCGCTCTAGCAACCACTGTATTATCTTGTATTGCCACATATCCAATCCCCTCTTGAGAATACATTGTTTTGCAATCAACTTTCTCAATTTGATATCCTTCTGGTTTCGGCAATTCTTTTTCCATCTTCTTAAAAACAAATATTTTCTGCTTCTCTGAGCATATATTTTTCTCAGGAAACATACCATTAAACCACTGTGCTAGTTCTTCTGTATCTGCACCATATTCAAAAGTATCAACTCCCTGCTTTTCCATGAATGGGATTATCTCTTGATAAAACCAAGTTCGAACCTCCTCGTTCATCTCTCCTTTAAGAGGCCGACCCATCAGCTGAAATCCTTCTTGATACGGACTCCACACCAGTAAAAACTCTGGTGAATTTGTTTGCTCTGCCCATATCACTCCTTCCACTGTTCCCTGTAAAATACTGGAAAAGTAAATACTACTTGTATCACAAATATATTTCTTGTAATCGGATAATTCCTTGGCGTACAATTTAATCATTTTATATGCCCCTCCTTATTTTACTCAGTTTTTCCACTTCCGAAAATCCACATCAAATGCTTTTACGGTCTCTCGATTAAGCTCATCATTGTAAATATCAGACTCGTAATATTTGCCTCCCTGAGCCGCTGTCAAATACCCTGGTTCTAATTCCATTCCCATAAATGCAGGATAGTTATATCCTTCCGAATCAGTTATGCCAAATACAGAAGCTTCTTGAAAACCAAATTGCGGATAGTATTCTGGTCGTCCAAAAAACAGAATAGCACCATACCCTAACTGCCTTGCCCGTTCAATCATACCCGTTATAAGAGCCTTTCCAACGCCTTTTCTCTGGTACTCTGGCAATACACTAATTGGCCCAATATTCAAAACTGGAGTTGAGCCTCCCGTTCCTCTAACCTCGGCCTTACTACAAATAATATGTCCTACAATTTTTTCATCTACGATTGCAACTAAACTCAAAGGGAGAATTCCATCTCTCCTACGCAACTCATTTACCATCCAATGTTCGTATGGACACCCTATCTGCCCTCTCTCGATTCTTCCCGGATAGGAAAATGCAATCTTAGTAATTTCTTCTACCTGTCGGTAATCTTTTTTCTCTTCAACTCTAACTAAAATATTCATTGTATTTCTCCTAAATACTCTGCTACAAACTCATCAACATTAGCAAATCGTTTAACTGCTATTCCTACTTTTTCATATACCGTCTCATATTTCTCCAGACAATCATCATAAATTCGGATATTATCCTCGAGATTATCCGGATTATACGCTTCCATAATGTCATAAGTTCCTATATTGACTTCAGACATAATTTCAGAAAACATATACTGTAAATTACACATGTTTATAAAAGAAGAAAAAACATCGTTATTTTCCGCTGCTTCCTCCACTTTATTTCTCCAATTAGAATACATTTCCTCATAAGTACCGGCAAGTTCTTCGGATGGATCTGCTTTTTGCTTTTCTTGCTGCACAAGACGTTCCACATACAAAAGAAGATTTTTTGCAATAACTCGTAATTCCGAAACACTTTTACTTGCAGATATTTTTTTCATATTATGTAAGAATTCTTCCTCGATAGGTAGCTTCGCCAACTCTTCAAAAGTTCTTTTCACACCACGTTTAAAGTAGGTTCCATGATAAATCATAATAGCATCCAAAAGATAGTACATCACCGCAAATGCATCGATTCGCACCTGTCCTAATGCCTCGTGCAAATGAGAATTGGCATATGATATTTTTGCTTTCTCTAACAAATCATTGACCCGATGGAATCGCTCCTCTGATTTCAAAAATGCCTTCGCCTGTTCTCTTAATTGGCACAATTCGTCATAGGCTTCTTGATTTTTTATATATATAATCTTGGAATCCATCAATTTGGAAATCTGGGCATAATGACATTCGGCATCATATCTTAGACCATCCCAATTTGTACAATATACGTCGTAACCAACGCCACTGTCATTCAAAATAAAACCTGTTCCCAGCTGCCATCCTTTATCATCCTGAATTAGTATGAGCAAATCCAAATCTGATTTTTCATACGCATCTCCAGTGGCAACCGATCCGTAAACACCGATAAGTGCCAACGAATCCGGACAAACTTTCTCCGCTTTTGTAATAATTGCATCGATTATTTTTTGATTTATAGGATTCATAATTACTCTGTCCCCTTTCTCTCCACAGCATACAGATAGAAATTCATATCTACATATCTAAAATTCTTCGTAAACCGATCCACGATCTTCATCCCATTGCGAACCGCAACATTCTGTGACGCAATATGGGTGTCCCGAATGGTAGAATATACACTACTTGCATTGAGTACATCGAAGGCGTATTCCTTACAGGCAATCGCCGCTTCCGTGGCATATCCTTTGTGCCAATACGCCTTTTGGAACAAATATCCGATTTCCAATATTTCTTTTCCATTCCACTCTTGTATCGTCAGACCACATTGACCAATCATTTCATTTGTCTCTTTTAACACAACAGCCCAAAGACCAAAGCCGTAATCTTCATATCGCTTCAGATGTCGATTGAGCCATCCCTGCACCTCATCTACCGTAAATGCACTTTCATAAGCCGCACGCATCACTTCTTCATCGCACATAATTTTGCACAATGCATCTAGGTCAGTCTGCACCATTTCTCGAATGATGAGACGTTCTGTTTCCATTCGAACTTTTTCTATATTCTGCATTTCCGCTTCCTTCCAAAAACTTATTTAAAAAACTTTGTATCAAATACATCCAGCAAATTTCCTACAGAGCATATTCCTTCCGGAACTTCTCGATTTTGTCTATTCATCCATATCGTATCTATTCCAATAGATGATGCTCCCTTTACATCACTGCTTAAAGAATCCCCAATATGTACAACTTGTGATGACTTCAAGCCTGTGATATTTAATGCATATTCGAATAACTCACTTCTAGGTTTGTAGGATTTTGCATCTTCACTTGTAAATACCGCCGCTGGCTTTAAACCATGAAACTTTATTGCTTCATTGATGTCATCGGTATCAATATTGGAAACAATATAAATTGGCACTGGGCTCTTCTCGAAGAACTGTTTTGCCTCCTGAAAAATTGGTGGTTTTCTCCAATATTCAAACATTTCATTACTTAATTCCAATGCATCCGCCGAAGATTTAAAAAAGTCAATTGTTTTCGCCAGGGCTTGAGTTTCAATATCCCTTTGCGTTCTAAAATTATCGCCATAAGCATTAACAAATAAGTTATAAAATTCATTCCACCAATATGTACCTATCTCAGATATATCAGTCACTTCACCTGTATCAAATATTATTCTTGAAATTTTATTGATGTTCTCACCATCCTCAAACACAACCGTGCCATAAAAATCAAGAAATATTGCTTCTTTCATGTGTTCTCCTTTCCAAATCAGTTTATTCAAGCCATTGAACAAAAGCTGTTTTGTCCGTACTGTTATAGCCAGCATTCCTATAAAACTCCATTGTTGCTTCCTTCTTTGAGCCTGTAAGCAACATCATTTTATAACAATTTGCTTTTTCTGCTATTTCTTTCGCATAGTTCAAGCACTCTGTTGCATATCCTTTTTCGCGATAATTTCCATGAGTAACAACATTTTCAACAAATGCATAAGGTCTAACACCTCTTGTTAAGTTCGGGATAATAACACAAACACACGATGAAACAATCGCTCCATCGATTTCGTTTATTATAATATGGTGATTTTTATCCGTCATAATGGTTTCCCAAGTCTCACTCAAACGCTGTGAAAACTCTGGTATTTCTTTCTCATGCAGATACAAATAAAGGTGTAGTAATTCATTCAAATCTTCTTTGATTGCTTCTCTTATCATCTCAACCTCATCTCATCATTCATAGTAACAAAACCATATTTCTCATATACAGGTCTTCCCATATCTGTTGCTTCAAGTAAAATCATGGTTATCCCTTTTGCTTTTGCATCTGTGACTAATAAATCCAATGTTTTGAATGCAATTCCTTGTCTTCTATAATCTGGCTTCGTATACATGTTCATAATATAAGCCTTTTTTCCTGTCGGATTATGATATGTTGGCATTACTTGAAAATAACTAATCCCACCAGCACCAACAAACTGTTCCTCATCAAAAACTAAATAGGCTGTATGAGTGTCATTCTCTAAAGCATTTCGATAATACTCAAAGGATTGTTTTTTTACTTCGGACATATCGACATCCTCACTTAATTGATTCACTGCACGCAAAACTTCTATTCTTGTTTCCACTAGTATTTCTAAATCGTCAATTGTTGCTTTTCTATGATTCAATGCCATACTCAATTACCTCCCAATCTCCGCCTTTCAACTTGACACTTTTCTCCATTTATGTAACATCCTTGTTTTCGTAATTTGCATAGGTGGCGCGCCCTGCCTGCTTTATTTCTAGATGTCGAAATCCTGCTTCGTAATATATTTTTTCAGCGGTATCTTCATCTGTCCACAGAAAACAATTCTCAATTTGATTATCTCTGCAATCGTCTACAAGGCTGCTCATCAAGGCTCTTCCCACGCCCTTATTTCTGTGCTTGGTAGTAACAAGAAGATAGTTCACTCGACACACACCATCAGCAGTATGAGCGTATGTCATTCCCACTGGTTCATTTTCGTAAAAGGCAACAAAAAACATTGTATTGTGATTGCTTACTGCCTTTTTCGCCACAGCTATTTCCCAAGGTTCTCCTGCTTTTTCAAATATCTCTGTCCCATATTCCTCTTTCCATTGGGATACTTTTTGAACAACGACTTGTGGATTCGAGGTAATTGTGTTTTTCTCGGACAAAATCATATACTTTTGTGGCTCCGTCCAACTTTCAAATCCGTACTCCAAAAGCCTATCTTTCATTTCTTCAAAATACCCATCATCCGAAATGGATTGATATATGTTAGGTCGTATTCCTTTCTTGGTATAAAACGTCACAATATCATCCATTACCTGCTTCAAATCAGATACTTTGTCTTTAAAGATAATCGCATGATTGGAGTCATACGAATCCTTATTCTCTTCATTGTAAAACAAAAATCCATAATCTCGCTTTTCGCAATTTGTTATTCTTGTTGGAAATAAATCCTCTTCATTGTATATTTGTTCTAAATTCATATCACGTTACCTCTTCTAATAATCTAAGTTATCCCAGCATGTTTCGAACAATAATACCATTGCTCGATCTATTTTTTTCTAACACACCAAATAACATTCTTCGCAGAAGCATCGCCGGATTCTTTATGATATCCACCATAAACATTTACAATCTCATAGCCAGTCAGCTCCAATAAATATTTCATTTCCTGCCGATATGTCTGGCGCATTTTCAGTGGACGAATCCTTTCGCCAATAACCTCTCCGTTATCATCTAACGTTTCAAACTTCCAATTTCCACTCATAATCTGTGTATGGGGATCATAGGAAATCGCATTGTATATCTTCTCGCGCTTTCCTTGCTTATTGGTGTATTCCAACCGGAAAGAATATTCTGTGTCTTTTGTGTTCATCTGTTGCGCTTGAAAATACGGATGTGGATCAAATGTATTAAACGTCAACATTCCACCATCGGATAGATTTTCCCGAATACTCAAAAGAGCGGCACGTTGAAGCTCAGGCGTCAAGAGATGCATAAAACCACTTCGAGCTATAATTGCACAGGAATACTTTCTATCACTTTTTAACTCCGTCATATTGGCTGGAAAGATATTAAGGTTGAAGCCCTTATCTTTTGCCTTTTCATCTGCCACACGACACATAGCCTCCGATAAATCTGTACCATCAGCAAGTATCCCATGCTCTGCAAGATAGAGTAATACTGCGCCTGTTCCGCAGGCAATGTCAATCACGCCATCTTTACCATACTCTTTTGCAAAATCAAGATAAAAATCCTGAAATCCAGCATGATTGTCTTCACTGCTGTACATCGCATCAAGGTAAAGATCATAGTTCTCTGCTACATCATCATAATCATGTAAATCCTTTGGTATCATTTTTTCGAACCTCCATTTGATTTTATTTTGTTTACTATTCCAACTAACTCAGCTGTACTGCTAATGTTATGTACTGCTAGATTGTCCGTATTTCTTTCGCCTTTCGGATTGTTCCATATCACGTCAATCCCTGCGGCATTTGCCCCCTTGACATCTGTGTCATAGGTGTCTCCGACAAATACAATATGCTCTCTCTTTTCCGTTGGATTATCCGATAAAAATTGTTTCAAAATAATCAAAAATAAGTATCATCGTTTCCTCCCCCTAATTTGGTCATGTCTCATTCAGAATCTTACTTAATATTTTACATACCTTTGATTTTTACTATTTGGCTTATCCGGAAGAGTCATCTTCACAAGATTATTCCTTAATGCAGGATTCATATAATTCTTACGGAACGTTTCCTTTGATTTTAGACCAAGAAGTTCCATAATCGCAGAAGATGTGTATGGGACATCATATTCCATTACATCAAGCATCCTCTTAAGATATTCTGTCATATATTCAGAACTGTCTGCCATCTGTCCCGCAATTTCATCTAAGATTTCATCTATCCGAGAAAGCATAAATTCTATGAATAATGTTGATTCTCCCTGCACATGACACTTTGCAATCGCATCATAATACTCATCTTGGAACTTCTCAATTTGACTCTCTATAGGAATATACTCGAACACCGGCTTCCACTGTGACAAAATCGCAGTATGCCATAACCGCGCCATTCTTCCATTGCCATCCGAAAACGGGTGAATAAATACAAATTCGTAATGAAATACGCAACTTAATATGAGAGGGTGTACACTTTTGCATGATTCCCTCATCCATTGAAAAAGTTCTTCCATTTGCTTAGGTACAAACTTTGCAGGAGGACATACGAAAATACACGTATCTCCATTGAATACACCTTCCTCCCCGTATCTAAAATCTCCTGACCCTGAAACTAGATATTTAGTCATAATTCCATGAAACTCTTTTAATGACTCAATACTATATGGATCAATATCTTTCATCTTCTCATAAGCTGCGTAGGAATTTTTTACTTCCTGTATTTCCTTCTGTTCTCCAAGTACCAATTTCCCATTAATAACATCCCTTACTTGACCAAGCGAAAGAGAATTAGCTTCTATCTTTAAGGAAGAGTGAATAGACTTTATTCTGTTATTTCTTCTAAGATGTGGTTTCGATTCTAAATTACTGACTGCGGAAATTTTTCCAATCTTTTCAGAAATAGAAGCTACAAAGGACAATATCTCATTGGTTATTTTAAATGGTGGCGTATATACGCTCATCCAATCGCCTCCTTCATCTTGCTTATTATCTTGCTTACCTTCTTACTTCATTATACATATAGTATAAGCAAAAAACAACAAAAATATAAAGATGTACTCCCTTAATCATCAAAGCAACTCTTCTCTTTCATTTGTAACAACATGTAATATCTCATCTGGCATACGACTTAAATAATCTTTCAAAAATACAGGATATGCTTTGTACTTGTCCAAATCACTTATGGGAATCCAGTGCATGCTTTCCTTCACACCGCAAGTGGTGCTATTGCTATTAAGTTCTTTGGTTCCATGCGATTTCATCAAAAAGTAAAAGGATAATTCGTGGCACTTACATTCTTTCAATGTACCGCCGTCTCCATCAAAGAAATTTTCATGAATAACAGCCAAGCGATCTACTTCATACTGTACGCCTGTTTCTTCCAATACTTCCCTTACAACCGCATCTTCTGCAGTTTCATTCACATGAACGCCACCACCAATGGAATAAAAGTAATCATCAATTTCATTTCCTGCAAATAAAACACAATCATCTTCCACTATAATAGCCGCCGCACGATATCGAAACCAGTTCCCCTCTTTGATAAATCCACAATCAATCGCCATGTTCCTACCTCCTTCATCCCTCGTAATTGTATATACCAAGTTGTGAATCATATCCACAACTCTCAATCTTCGCAAAAATCATTCCAGCAATAATTTACCTGCGCAAGAAATAGTTTTAGTTCACATTCTCTATGATACGGTTTCTTGTTCGACCATAGCCAGCACTCGAAAATTATCGAATTGTAACCTTTATATTCATACAAAAACTCTAGCGTATATTTCCCACTATTTATGCATTCAATCAGCTTGGAAAGCTCCCATTCTTTACGAACTGTCATTTTAAATTTTTTCTCAAAAACATGCAGTGTTATATCACATTCATCTGGGGATTCTAAGTAAAACTTTACCTCTGCTACATCTGTACGCACTGTTTTATCAATTGTATTACTAGGATGTCCATTTGAAACCCAAATTCCATCATCAAAAATAAAACTCAATACACCATTCTCATATGAAACCTTTGTTGCATGACAGTCATGTAGACTTAAATATTCACCACCATCATCACAATATTTATACATAAAAACCTCCATCCATTTACATTAATACACAAGAGTAATTCTCACATCTTCGGCTCATATTTCTCCAAGATTTCCAAAATATCCGTCTTATAAACATTTCCGCCCAACACATTCCCATTTGGTTCAATGCTGATTGCACGAATGTCTGTCTCATCTTCCTCGTAAGGATTTACAAACTCTTTTTCCGTATCAAAATATTCACCGAGATATTTTAATGCATTTCCACTTGGGAAGATAACATTTCCTTCGGATTGCACAATGTCCATTTCTTCAAATTCAGCAATAATCTCTTTGGTACGTCGATTATATGGGTTATCATGCTCCTGTCCCACAAGCCACGCTGGTTGAACTTTTAGAGGAATTCCACACTGTTTTATCGCCATTGCAAATTCCTTCACGGGTTCCAATGGTATCGTCTCCTGATGAAAGGTATCTGCTGATAAAAGAATTTCGTTTACTCCACTTTGTGCCAGCTTTTCAGCAACTGCCTTAATTTTTTTGGAATCTTTACTAAAAAATCCGTTGGTAATAAGCTGACGCTTCGGAATGTTCATCTCCCTCGCAGCTGAGTGGACAGCATATACCGTCTCTGGATGAAGCAATGCCTCGCCTCCAAAAGTCATAACTGACTCAATGCTGTACTTGTCTGCCACTTTTTTCACAACTCTTGCTGCTGTCTCCGCGTCCACATACTTGCCCTCACTAACGTGCTCGCCTTCGGAACAATGTTTGCAACGCCCCGTACAAGCGTAAGTCACAACAAATTCAATTCGATTTAAATTCTTTACGTATTGGTTCATAAATGTTATTCATTCCCTTCAATTCCTTGTTTCACTCGATACCAATATGAATAGATCTTCTTATATCCTAGCTTCTGATACAAATGAACAGCAGGACTATTATTCTGCACCACCTGTAGATAAGCCTTAGTTGCCCCACCTCTCTTTGCTTCATATAAAAGCGCTTCGCATAGTTTCCGCCCATACCCCTGACCTCGATATGTTTCATCCACAATCACATGAAGCAGGGCCATATACCCACGTTCTATAACAGCGGATGCACACGCTACTATCTTGCCATTTTCAACAATATGACAATACAGGGTATTACTCTGTATCAAATTCATCATTTTTCGGGCAGTAGCTTGCGTCTGAATATCTGAACATTTCTCAAGAGTAAAGTACGCATTCAACCATTCTTCTGTTACTTCTTCCGTAATCGTACAATTACTTAGTTGAAATTGCTTATCTCCTAAATCCATAGTCATTACATCCGTTGGCGTAACCATCTGATACTCTCTATTTTCTAGCAATGAATCCAGCTGCTCCTCACTACCATCCGTCACCTTAAAAACACACGGTTGATTTTGGCTAAAATACCACTCTTCACAAAATTCTATTTTAGTCTGTATATCAATGGTCGATGGATATACCATATTTACGGAGTTAGCACGATTGGTATACCCATTTGAAAAACGCAACATCCAACCATCATAATACTGTGTTTGAATAGACGGATGCGAATTAATTGAGAGTTCTTCATAAAGACGTATTTGTTTGTTCATATTTTGTCCCCCTATTTTCCAAAACAAATGATTCACCGTGCTTACAAATCTGTCTCTGGCATCCATCCTTGATGCTGTAAGCTTCACCATATAAAGTTTCCACACCATCATCAATCATGATATAACTGCCATCGTTCAAAGCCAGAATCTCATGTCCCATGCTATCCGCATACGTAATGTCCTCAATCACACGAAGTCCATCAAGAATTTCACCTTCTAGTCTTTGAAAATGTGGAAATATGTTAATCTTCGTCAAGCCAAGACCTGGAATCCAACGCTGATAATTGGGATCAATTGCTTCCCCTTCAAATTCCGGACCAGCATACACAACCTCTGCACAGTTCATGGAACCTGCACTCCATGCAATGACAATCCCATTAAAGTTTTTAATTTTTTCTTTTAGTCCTAATTTCTTCATGAATGCATTTTGTGTTGGAACATGTCCTCCAGCCAAAACAATCACATCCATCTCATTGATGCGTTCCATGATTTCCTCGTTCCGATCATCGCACTGTTCAAAAGACGATAGACTTAATCCACTCATTGGAAATGCTTCTTTCATACAATTAAGTACACCATCATTTTTGCCATAATCATTTGGTGATGCACAAATCATCAGTACCTTTGCCTTCTCTGGCCAAATTGATTTTATTGTCGCCAGCAAACCATTTCCTTCAATTAAAGTCGTTGGTATTCTTTTCCCATCTACTTTGAGCGAACCGCCCAGGGAACTTGTTAATATTGCTTTCATAAATGATGTTCCTCCCCTTTGTTATCTGTAACTATTCAGGACTTCCCCAGCCCCCTATTAGGACTAATGTGTGAATAGTTACTCTATTCTACAATATATCGAGCTAATTCAAGAGCAATGTCAAAATGTCCTGAGTCGTGCTGTGTATCTTTTATCTGATTCTTCTTCATTCTTTCATCCCACTTAGGCGCATCCAATAAATCACCACATGTAAAGAAAAAATAAGCATTCAATTTTCTAAAATCACACATAGCTTGAACTGCTGCACATTCCATTTCAACAGAAATGCATCCTTCGTTCTTGCGCTTTTCAAAATTACCCTTGGTCTCTCTATGTACAGCATCCGTTGTCCATGTTTTCCCTTTGACAAATGGCAAACCAACGGTCTCCATAAATGATGCTACAATATCTGCATTTTTGACTTCTATATAATCAGAACTTGGTGCATAGTGGTATGATGTTCCTTCATCTCGATAAGCCGCAGTTGGCACCATGACTTTTCCACGTGCTATTTCTTTATTTAAGCAACCAGACCCTCCAAACACTACATACTTATCGGTGTTAATCAACGTCAAAGTGTCTTCCATATCAGCAACACACCCCGGTGCTCCCACATATGACATGTAAACTGCAAAAGTTCTATCTTCATACTCAAATCCATAAACAGGATTTGCTCCATTGGAAGAATATAAGTCTCCAATCTTTGTGCATTCATAATTCTCTAATACATATTTCAATATCACATGCGAAAAAGTAAGAATGCATGCATCAACTTTTTTCGCATTTTCATTTCGTGATACTTTTATTATCTCTTCAGAGAACTCATCAAATGTATCTGTTATCATTGTGCATACCTCCTATGACTTTGTAGCGTTTTCTATAGTTACCTCCATAATCACCGACTTACCTTTCGACTTATCTCCATTCAGCCATTGCCACTCCTCCGCAAGCTCGATTCTACCATCTTCACGAACCGTTGGAATACTGTAACATTTTCCCACACGTACCTGCCCCTGCACGTTGATATGCTGATAATGAAAATCAAGCTCACCATTCGTAGCTACTGTTCCGATCAGATGTCCCTTTCGGATTTCGCCACCTGCGTACTCCGCCCAAAGCACATTTCCCTTTTGGTGATAGGCAAATACCGTCTGCCCATCTACCTCGCCGTTTTCCGTATTAACCTGCGGCACAAAATATCTTCCGTCGTATGAGATTTCTGTATCCACCTTTACCAACTCTTTTTCCATGATTTCATACACAAGAACAACATCATTTTCCACATTCCACTTGGCATGCTCTACCGTTTGATAGCCCCTCATCTCGTACAAATGACTTGCCGGTAGCGAAGCATCCAGACATACCTTGTCATGCTGCAAGGCAATCTCCTGTTCTAGACATTCCATGATGTAACTGCCATAGCCTTGTCCCTGGCATTCCGGTGACACGTAAACACGCGTGATATGATTTTCGTCATAACATCCCGTTCCCACGATGGTATCCTGAATCACCAACGCACCAACCAAACCACGTTTGATATCTCGTGCAATATTATCCTTGCTATGTAATTCGCAAAAGAAATCCACCACTTCCTTCGGATAATACTTGGGATAAATGGTCTGGATCGTACATTGAACCAATTCAAAAATTTCTTCTGCTTGCTTTTCCGTAGCCTTTCTATATTGCATGGTTACCTCCTGCGCCTAAAAATTTGGCTCGATACTCTTCCATCTCACACTTATCTCCGTATGAATTTAATGCCATTAGGAAAAAGAAAAACTCTGCAATCCCTCCAATCGCTGGCATGCTTTGGTAGGTCTCATAGCCTGCTTTGAATCTTTCCCAATCCTCTACCTGCGTTTTCAAAAAGCTCAGTTCCCATTCTATTGGGCCAATCACATAGGCATCCAAATCCACACACGCTAGTATATTCTCATTTGTATCAAAAAGAAACTGATCCGCGCATATATCCACCATCATAAGAGAATATTTACTACTTTCAAAATCTCTTTCTTTCAGCGATTCAAAATACGCTCTTACCCATTCATCCATTAGTTCATCACTGTTCCAGTGAGCCTTGATGCACTTTTCCATATGCGCCAAGGCAAGTGAGAAAAAGTCTGTAACATCTTCCGTCCCCAATATTCCACAGTTCTCATGCATCTTCTGATGATTGTATCCGACATACCGCCCCAACTGAAATGCATTATCCATTCCCTTTGGAAACTCGTCTTCGTCCCATGCTTTTCCTTCCACAAATTCATATATCATTGCTTCTTTATCCGCCACGACCAAAGGCGCCACTTTAACATGAGGATTCGCTTCCAACTCGTGATACACATTTTCCATATTTTCATTTTGCTTTTCAAAGGTAAAATGAAATATATTTTTCATCATCCGCCAAAATGGTGACAGATTATCCCCTACCATCAGTGGCGTTTTCAGCACATATTTCTTTCCTTCATATTCAAAAAATCGAATCTCATTGGAGGAAACGCCTCCCTTTTCAAACAAGGCAATATTTTCTTTGGCGTAGGTTAAGATATCTTTTTTATTCTGTCTTTTCATTTTGAGCTCCTTTATTATTCTGGGTTGCTTTTACAAAACCTAAATAGCCTTGATAGACATCTTCCAATTTCATATTAATTAATTGTTTAAAATCATACTTGTTGCAAAGATACTGAACTAAGTATCTTTTCTACTCCTAATAATATTACAGTTTTTCCATTAATATTAGTTACCCATCCTGCTGCATTACAAAGTCCGATGTAAAGCACAATTTCAACCTCTAATTCATTACCAAAACATTCAATAATTCGCTTATTTAATCCATCTGTAACCGTCTTAAACGAGCGATATAAAATCTATAATTTCGGATGTTGATAAACCGCATTAAGAATCGGCAAAATATCTTTTTCATAAACATATTCTCCGCTATTAAGATATTCCTTTAAATCATTTTTGAAAATATCAGCAGAATTTTTATATAGGGAATTCATATATGATTCCCATTTTTCTAAATCAAATGTTCCATTCACAAATAATGTATCAATTTGCGAATGAGTATCCATTATTTTTATCATATTACACACCCCAAAATTGGAAGTTAACGAATTTATACCAATTTCAAAACTCTACAAATTAAAATGGATGGAAAACGATTTCTCAATAATATTTCAGTATCACTCCATTCGCAATCACATTTAACAGGATATGCTTCGTGCATATGGTCGATAAACAAACCATTTTTCGCTAATGCATTAACATATTCCATAATAGGTCTTCGATAGGTAGTAAATTTAAACGAGTCCTCTGACATTCATTTCCATTCTACTTTGCCAGAATAATTGTAGCTCCAACTTGCATTCTCTTCAGGCCACAATTCCTTAGCTCCTAATGCTTGCATCATAGGGTGGTCAACACTAAAAATAAATTTTCCATTCTTCTTCAATAGTTTAGAAATATCTTTAAAAACTTTATTTAGATTTTCAATGTACATTAACGCACATACAGAAATAACCATATCATATGAATTGCTTTCCAATCCATCAATTTCTTCCATATCCATCACTAGCGTTTTAATATGTACGCCGTTTTCTTGTGCCACTTTTTCACCTAATTTAATCTGTTCTTCGGAAATATCAATACAAGTGACATCTGCGCCTTTTAATGCTAGTCCAATGCCTACATTACAGCTACCTGCACCTATTTCAAGAATTTTCAGCCCTTTGACATCTCCTATCAGTTGCAAATCATCCTCATTTGGATAATACTGACCGCAATAATCTACTTGGTGTACTGTCAGTTTATTTTCTTCAAAATATCTACTTGCGTGAGCATTCCATGCTTCTTTATTTGTCTTGTTTATATTATTCATTTTTCATTTCCTCCACAAATTCTAATTTGTCTATTCAAACAAATCCAAGAATTCCTCTACATTCTTTACCCTGTCCTCTAAAACCGCTTTATATACGTCAATGCTTTTATACTGTTCAAAAGAATATAACCCCTGGGCGATTAGCTCAGTTTTTATGTTCACAATTATATCTTTTTCAGTCTGACTTGTATCACGCACAATGTTATCGCAATATAATTCGGCATCAGAAATCGTCTCTTTATCAAAGAACCACAAATCCACATTCCATAATTCCCCAGTTATCATCGTTTCAAATCCATGAAACCAAACCCTTTTTCCATCGTCATTTACTTCCTCTTTGGCTTCATACCACACAGGATGAAAGGTGTTAATTATAAATGTTGATAATTCATATAACTTGTCCAATGACATAGCGTCATTTTCGATGTCAATATCTAAATCATTCCACGCCATCATATCCATCCGATAACTACCGATTATGTGAGCATTTCCAATTTCCTCAATTTTTTTTAATAACCCAAATTCGTATAAAATTCGGTCAGCACTTATTTTTCTATCATTATTATTCATTTCCTTCCACCTCACTAACATATCTATATCGTTTTGCAAAACCGGAATATAAAATGTCATTCAAACATCTTTAACAACTTATTTAATGAATCAATTTCCTGATCCTGCCCCCAATTTTTAATCCCGCCATCTCTGTTTATGAGAATCGAATATACTCCTGCATTAGCTGCACATAGGATATCTTTTTCTTCATCACCAACAAATGCCATTTCTTGCGTGCTAATCTTCATTTTTTCGGATAAAATTTTCAGGCCCTCTGCACAAGGTTTTCGGTAACCCACATCATTAGACGTAAGCGGATAATCGATATATTTTATTATCGAAGCAATATCTTCCAATGCATATTCGTTATCCATACCATAGGCAACATCAGATAGTGTCCCTAATAAAATGCCTTTCTCAGAAAGTTTCCGCAACGTTTTTTCAACTTCTGGAAACGCAGAACTATCTTGTCTAAAATAGGAGTAGAAGTGAAATTTCACTTGCTCAATATCACTCATTGGTATTTCCATACCACTTACTATTTCTGCAAAAATCTGATTGGATATCACTTCATAATCTCGCGGATTAACCCTGGTATTATATTTCGTTAACACTTCACCTGCGTGCTGATAATGATAATCCGAGAAAGTATAACCACACCTAACAGAAATACTTTCAAATGCAGGTTTGTATAGCTGTGACCAATTTAACGGCTTACTATATTCCACTAGCGTTTGTCCAATATCAAACACAATTGCTTTAAACAAATAAATCACCTCTTCAAATTGGAATTTGTCGTTCCGATTTTTTATTCTTCTAATCTCTGGATATGCTTATCACCTCGGAACAACAAACATATGCCTATACCCATTATCCAAAGGACAGCAAACAGGAATGCCGCACCGCTTCCTTTCCCAGAGCCAAACAGTTTAACCAGCAGGTTGTCTGCTGTCTGCATAGCCATAATTGGCTCAAACACCTTATCCACCAGCAATCCTCCCAAGAAATAACCTACAGGTATAGTGAAGAACTGGAAAGAGTTACGGGCAGCGAAAACCCGACCCTGAATTTCAATAGGAATATTCAATCGATTAACAGTTTCCAGATTGGCACTCATCAAAGGAATTGCAATCCAGCCTAGGAATGCACCTAAACACCAAATCCAAGTTTTATTTCCAAAAGCCAGAAAAAAATTCTCCGTACACATAGATAACATTAGGCAACACCAAATAGCCTTGACCCGACTCTTAGGAGCAGGCAAAAATGATGCCAGAATACTACCGATTAGCATGGCGATGCCTGTGACAGAATTGACGGCACCCATAGCAGTTTCTGACGCCTTGGATAGCGCCAAGGCTGGAAATGCTGCATTGAACATACTTGCCACTAAATTGATACCCGCCAAGAAGAGCATCAAGTGGAAAACACCAGGATTACACTTCAGCCAGCGAACCCCCTCTGCTGCACTCTGTAAAACACTTTCTTGTGCTTTCTGAGATTCCGTTTTAGGAATTGGGATAAAGAACAACAGCACAAGAAACGCAAACATAAAGCTGATTAGGTCAATGGCAATGACCGTACCAATTCCCCAAAAGGACATGATTGTCGTTGTAATAATGGGCGTTAAGATGGAATTCAAGGAATTGGACAGATATCGCAGACCGCCCACCTTTTGGTAATATTCTCTCTTTAGCAGTACAGAAGTAGCCACCTCTGAAGCAGGTTGCTGAACCGTATTCATGAGGCCAGAAACCGCATTGATGATGTATAGATGCCAAATCTGCAGTGCATCATTCTTCAGCAGTAACAGCACGATGAGGGTGCTCAGAGCTGCCAACGTATCGCAAATCAACATGGTTTTCTTCTTGTCCCATCGGTCACTAAGAGCACCAGCGAAGACGCTACAGATTACATAGGGGGCATAAGAACAAACCATCAGCAGAGCTGTTCGTAAAGCAGACCCTGCCTGTGTATATGACCAAATTACCAGTGCATAGGCAGTCATAGCACTACCAAGACCAGAAATCATCTGGGTACACCACAGCAATAGGTAACTGTGCATTTCTTTTATATCTTTAAAAAGACTCATTTCTATTTCCTCTTATTTTGTAGTATTCCCTTTTGCTTCTATCGTTGAAAGGGACGATGTCTCTTTGTCAAATTCAAATTTTATTCTTTCATACTATTGCAACTGAATTTTATAATACAAATAGTCGCCCGAAAAAGCAGCCTCATCGTTATTTTCTTTTGTATCATATAAATTAAAACCAACACTTTCATAATTCTTCGGTGCAATTAGATTATTATTTGTACACACTCGTATTTCTTTCAATCCTTCATATTCTTTTATACGCCGAACAGCCTCGCTTAACTGAGCCTTACCAAACCCTTTTCCTTTATACTTTGTTCTTATACCATTATGTCCTATCTCTACATATTCAGGTCTATTTCTTGGATCCCAGCATATAAATCCTATTGGTTCACCTTTATAACATGTTATGAAACCATATTTATCAGCAATATCAGGATTATCAAAGAAAAATGCGTCCGACTGCCTCCAATTTTCATCCCAGCAAATAGCACACCTTTCATCAAACGAATATGCATCCTTAAGAATTTCATACATAATACCCCTATTGTAATCAGTGAATTTTCTAAATTCAATATCCATATCATCTCTCCGCCAAATTCAAATTTATGCGATCATTTTCCTTCTTACCTTACTAACACAATAGCAGGAACTATCAACCACGCAAGCTTTTAGACATAAACAGAATCAGATCATCATCAATGGTGCAAACCGTCTCATATTGTATACATGGTTTGCCATTGTACCATACACCGGATCCATCCGGAATATACCCACGCTTGACATACATCCGCTGTGCACTACCATAGCTATCACACAGACCAACGCCCAGACAAACGGTATCCGCATATTGCCCCGCAATCTGCTCTGCCACGTCCATCATACGGTTGCCAATCCCTTTCCTTTGGTATTTCTCCAGTACACTAAAATCAAAGATTTCCGGGTAACCTTTCCCTTTGAACGGACCATCATGCGCGGTCAGGTATACATACACAGCACCAGCAGGATTCCCTTGGTATACCGCTGTAAGGGCAACGCATTTTCCCTCTACCTGATCCTTCACTCTCATCTGATATTCAGCAATATCTGGGTGCCATCCTTGGGCAGTATATTCATCTGTAAAGATTTGAGCATCCGCTTCTTCCATATTGCGGATAACCAATTCCTCGTCTTTGTAGTAAATCACTTTATTCTTCCTCCGCCGTAACCATACAACTCAAAAATCATCCTCATGTAGCAACTTCAAATTTCCCATTACTCCTACGCATTCATCTCATTCACCAGAGAAGCAGGCTTTACTGTCATCTCTACCCATGCTGGACGAAATCCGCTTTTTAGTGCATTTCTTGCAGATTTTAGATTCGACCATGCACAACAATAAAATGGGACCTTGCCTCTTTCTAATATTTCTATCGCCAATTGACTGGTTAATGCAGAGGCAATTCCTTTTCTACGATATTCCGGAAGCACATCCACTCCAATCTGCCACATCGTTTCACAATCTGCTGAACACGCCGCCAATCCGATGAGTTTTCCATTCTCATAGGCTCCGACACCAAGAACATCCAACTGCTTGCGATTTTCACATAATGCATTACTCCACTCTTCCATATATAGATCCACAAAATCTTCTGCGTGTAAAATCCTTCGCTCATAATCGCATGGTAGTGCAACCAACTTATGTATATCCGGAAGAAAATATTCTGCCATAAAGCACACTCGATATCCGAATTCTTGAAAGGCATCATTCAGAACATGCATATTGGGTGTCTCAAAACAATGTTCCACTGGGTACTTGTTAATATATTGCTCCACAATGTTACGATACTCTTCGGAAATCGTCGCAACAATATTGTCGCCATATGAGATTAAATTACATGCATGCGGGAGTTTTAAATATCTTCTTGCATGTTCATTTTCTTTCGATATGGTTATTACATTTTCACCACAACTAAAATCTTTTACACTGCAATTAGCATCATATGCCGATTGCTGCAATGCAATCTCCATTATCGTTTCATTCGTCCACTCCATCTTAATGCCCCTTTAAACTTCAAATTTAAACTCCATAATGACCTCCATAAATTCAAAGTTTCATCAAATATGTCTTTATTGTTTCTTGTGCTGCCTTCCAATCTCGCTGCGGATTATCAACTACGAATTTTCTCACAGGTAAACCATTAAGAATTCGCAATTCGCGTTCTTGTCTTTCCTCTAAGCATTGAATATATCCCCCGAAACCTTCAGCACCAATTTGTTTTCCATAACTTCCATTGACATGGTAATGGATGACATCATCAAGCCATCCTGGACGTTCCTTTGCTGTTTGTTCTACAGAAGCAGCAATATCTGTATTTTTCAAATAAATAACAATAGGATTCATCGGCTGTATAATATCGGCAATTTTGCTAATATAACTTCCAGACTCGTCTTCTGAAAAACCAAATCTCATCATGGTTTCACACATAGGATTTTGCAACAACACACAATTGAAAACATAAACGGTATCTTCACTGCTAGTTTTAACAAACTGTCGCCATTTATCAAGCATAAGTGGCATCTCTTTCTCCCAAGGTAAAAAATCATATATTTTATATTGTAACAGTTTATCAAACATCTCCCCTGAGAATTGAGATAATGATACAATTTCTTCCTTATCTGAAAGAAAGCCAGCAGGAGCAAGTGCATGAAATTCATAATCCGCAGGATGATTTCCTGTCCCTTCATCAACAAAACAAACATTCCCTTTTTGCTCTACCAGCGACGCAACAAATGCTGATGTGGTACTTTTTCCTGAACATGGTAAACCTTCAATAATAAATAATCTATTTTTCATACTGTTTTATCCTCCATCTTCTATGAATTCTACTCCGAAAAAACTTCATAATATCTGTTTGCTACAAATTGGAATCTATCATTCCACATATCCCATTTTTTTAAAATAATTTGTATAACGGATTTTTTGTGACGGAATTATCTCATCTGAATTTACAAAAGTAATAAAATCCTTTTCTTTCACCCATTTATACGATATAGTTTCTCCTTCTTGAAGTAATATTGAAGATTTATCACAATCGGTAGTGCAAAGAAAATCATAATATATCGTATCGTGAGAAATATAGCATCCTATTTCTTCATAAGACATTACCACAACACCCGTTTCTTCAAGTAATTCTCGTTCTGCACAAGTAATTTTATTCTCACCTTTTAATGCTGAACCGCCTGCCGTTGCTTCAAAATATCCACCATAATTAGGTTTATTAAAATCTCTTTGCATTATTAAATAATCGCCATCTATGTGTCTAACTAATATCTCACTTACCAAATGATATAGACCATCAGGAATACGTTCACCTCGAACCAAGTCCCTGTTCGCAAGCGAACCATCTTTTAAGTATCCATCCCATATCTCCACTTACATCCCCTCCATCCATTCATAATTATCCTTCAAACTTCAAAGTTACACAATTGAATAAGCAAGCTGAAGATCATCCGGTTCATCATTTGCAATAGCTTCAATTGGATTATCCGTAACATCGGCACCCATTGCTTTGTAGAAATGGATCGTCTCCTCCGATGGACAAGCTGAAATGTACAACTCTCTTGCTCCATTTGATCGTGCTTCTTCCACCGCTTTTTCCCATAATATGCGACCAATTCCCTTACCACGAAAATTCTTGTCAACTTGAATCACGTCAAGAATCATCCGCTCGGATATCAATTCCTTCACAAGACTCATAAAACCAACAATTCTATCTTCCTCAAGTGCAAGGTAGGAAATATAATCATTATCCATAAGGTCCTGGGCAACTTCTCTTTTTTTCTCAATGCTCCAATCCATCAAACCTGGTTGTTCCTCTAGCACATACTTTTCATCTTTTCTCACGTATATTCTTGTAATTTCCTGTTGGCGGTTAAAATCATCCAAATGTATTTCTGAAAAACCAACACTCACTTTTTCAATTTTCATACAAACCTCCGTAAATTCTAAGTTATCTATCAGTTCCACCTCCAAAATCCAGCCACTTCGTGCCTGTCGTGCTTCGCACTTTTGATTTTGTCGGTATCGCGCCAGGAAAAGTAAATGCCTGCTTTGCAGTCGCTTCCTTTTCCCTTGAGCGCGATAAATTCTAAGTTATCAGATTTTATTTCTTCACTCTCAACAATAAAAAATCTGGTTTATGAAACAAATCCCTGTAATCTGGATATTGCTCAAGCAATTCATCTGTTGGTAACGGTTCAATCATTTTTTCTACCGAAAATCCCACTTCGATCAGTGTATTTATGATGGTAGAAAATGTTCGATGATATTTTTTTACGTTATCAACGAACCATACCGATTCTCGCTCTCCCTCAATACCATAATCCGCAAGATTTAAATACAACTTCTTACCATTCTCATCTCGGGTCCATCGATTGTCTCCAGAATGACAAGTACACAATGGATTTTCTTGCGAAAAAATAAGTATTCCATCTGCATCAAGCATGTCATATATACTTCTAACTACTCCGGAAAAATCTTCAACATAATGAAATGCCAACGAACTTACTACAACATCAAACCGTTCATTTAATTGTGCTATTTCTTCCATAGGCATATTTATATACGTGATGCCAGGGTCACTATTTTCTTTTCTTGCAACCTCTAACATCTTTTCCGATATATCAATTCCTACTACTTTTTGTGCTCCACGATGTATAAACTGCTTACAATGTTCTCCAAATCCACAGCCCAAATCCAACACTCGTTTTCCTTTTAAATCTGGCATCATAGAAAATAATGCTGGTATTTCAAACAAATTGTTGGCATTTATCTTGTTGTCTCTGATTTTCTTGTATCCCGCAAAAAAAATATCATTGTCATATATATTTTGTTTTGCCATCTCAAGCCTCCTACAAACCAAATTTTTTCATGCTTTATTTCAAAGCACCATTCTCCAATTCGTCCAAATAATTATTTACACCAACTTTATTATCGGGGAAATCGTGCCCCATAAAGTACCGTTCAAAATCAAACTGGTTTATAAACTCTCGGTAGTCTATTAATCTGTTTAACTTGACTTCGCCATTATTATATATATCTTCACAGTCTGCATCTCCAACAAAAAGAGCCTTTTCTTTCGGTATATACACTAATAACGCATCTCGGCTATGTATGGAATCTCGTGCATAAAGTTCCAATTGAATATCTCCTAAATCAAGTTTCATACTATCCTTGACCAGAATATCCGTTGTCACAATTTTTATCTTTGATAAATCTGTATAAACCATTTGTATACATTCATTAACAAACACCACATCGGTTCCTTCTTTTGCACGTTGTTCCATATCTTCTTTATTCCATTTCCATTCTGAAACAACTTCTAATTGTTGTTTTGTTAATTCACTAGAAATAGACTCTCCTTGAATATATGGAAGTCCAAAAGAATGATCCCAATGCCAATGTGTAATAATTGTATATTTCGGAATTGAAAAGCCTTCTCTTTGTATAGCGGAATAGAATTGTTCCACGTGCTCTTTAGACTGCCCTGCATCTATAGCAACACTGTAATCACTTCCTTTAATATAATACAAAAACGGTCTATCTGTTTCCTGCTCACCAGAGAAATAATATATCTTATCTGTTACTTTTACAAATTCACTAGCCATTATTTCACCTCATAGAAATATGTTGTCACTCCGACAGATTGGAATTCATCACTCCATCAAACTGAATTTTTCTTCACACTCTCAGTCAATTAACCGCACTGAGAGTATGAAGAATTCTTACTCTTAAAAACTCATTAATCTAATTGTTTAACATACAATCGGTCTATTCCGTTGCCATAATTCACAATATCCTTCAGATAATGATAACCATACTTTTCATACAATCCTACATGTTCTGATGGAATATATGTCCTGTCAAAGCCACATTCCTTTGCATATTCATTTGCAAAACTAATAAGTTTTTCACTAATTCGATATCCTCTGTATTTTTCTGCTACAAAGACGCTGGATACCCAAGGATAGATTTCAATCAAGGGATAATAGTCTGTCTTCATGATAGAAACCATACCTACTATCTCTCCATCTACCATTGCCACAAATGGTGTTTCCCAATCCGTATATTCCCATGTACGTAGTACATGCAAAAGATGTTCTTTCACATCCTCCCAAGAGAACTTCTCTACAAAATGAATCATTTGCTCAGCAAGCACAGAGTTCTTATCCACCTTTTTCAGAACCAAATCTGCTTCTAAAAACTCTTTCTTCCCAAGTCCAAAATGCTTTTCTACTTGAGCTACTCTATCCTCCACAGTACTTTCTGGTGTTCTTTCCAACCAGAAAAAGTTACTGTTTTTTATATCTTTGTAACTCTTCTCATTCAGACTTTGTAAAGTTGCGTTACATGTTTCCTTTGCCTTTTCTAAATCAGATGCACTATGAATAAAATTACTAAATCCCTGATGGTCTGGACGATCACAATACTCATCCACTAAATTATGGGGCTCTTTAATTAAAAATGCCACTCTGGATGGCTCCGTAATCATTTGTGCCTGTTCCATTGTCAAATGACAGTCACACACTACCTTTTGATTTTGAGACAGACGAATCAAATCCAATAGCACAAAGTCTAATTGCTCTCTTGTGTTATCCAGCAACCATTTCTTATATTCCTCTACGGTACGCCCGAAAAACTCATCCGCATCTTTAAAGACTTTATTCATGGATGGTTGAAACATTGCATCTGAAGCTTTTTGATGTTCTTCAAACTTCTCATCAATGTCATAAACCAATAAATTGTGTCGTTTCGCCAACTCTCGTGAGATCGTTGTCTTTCCTCCACAAGGCGTTCCAGTTACAAAGTATACATTTTGCAAAAAATTCTTAATTACATTATCTTGAAATATCATTATAATTCTCCTTTATTAAATAGTTTTTTTGTGTCGTGCCTGTACATAAAACTATTTAACACAGTTTCATGTACTTAGATATTTCTTAACCATAAGAATGCCACCATGTTTTCCACCTCCTAGAATTTTTCTCACTCATTAATCACGTCAAACAAATCCGTCAACTGCTCACAACATACTTTTCCATCTTCCACATTATGAACCAGAATCGGCGTCATCTCGGCTGCTAAGCCCCCTTCATAATCTGCCACAGGATTATCTCCAATCATATATTTTATCTCCGGATTCCCAGCCTTGCATATGGCATATTCAAAGATTTCCTTTCGCGGCTTTTCATATCCCACACCTGCCGAAAGAAAATATCCTGATATTTCGCTATCTAATCCAAGTCTCTCAAATACCTTTCCCAGTTCTGGAAAATTGTTAGAAATTATGTAATTATCAAAGCCTTTTTCTTTGAAATAATGCAACACCGTCTTGGCATCGGAATACATTTCATATTCATAAGCAATGACATTTTCCCTGAAACTCTCACAAATTCGCGTAACATCCAATGGGTCTACTCCATGTTCTTCACAAAACACACGAATTTCTCCCAGTAAATCTTTCCACCATGCTTCTCCATCCTTGTCCGAATGGTCCTTTTCTGGTATGAACCATGAGCACACCGTTTTCAAGAAACTTCTCGAAGTATCTATTTCTAATGAATACCCGTATTTCTCAAAAGCTCTTACTAAGGCAAAGGGAAATGACTCATTTCCGTATAACAACGTTCCATCGCTATCCCAGAATATTGCTTTTTTCATGTCTACCTCCGTATAATGTATATCCCATAAACTTACGCTTGAATTTAAACAATTTTCGTTTTCTCTTTCGCATGTATTCCTGCACTTCGCCTTCTAGCAGCCGTACTTCCTCATCCTCAGAAAACCATTTCTCAAATATCTCAATCTTATCCTGATTTAAACTCATATGTCGCTGAACAAATTCGTAGGAATTTCCAATCAGTAGTCCTTCGCTGTTATTCATCCAATCATACAACACATACTGCTGGCTGACACACATCAAAATGTCGTGTAATTCCTTTAATCCTGTAGCAATCCATGACAAGCACAAACGAAATTGTATACATTGTATCATGTCATTTTTTTCTTCTACTAACATCTCAATTCCTTGATTTAACAGATAGGCTCTCGATGAAATATCATCTTTTACAAGAACTTCGATGCCTTTTGAAACAAGGCACTCCAAAAATCCCTCGATACTCAAATCGGAATCACCTCGAACAAACCACATGTCACCTTTTACTTCGATAAAACACTTCTCTGGCAATACTCTTATCACCATGCTATTCATGCCCATACCCCAATACCTCTTTCCGAAAACTCAAAATGATTCTCCCCATCCCCGTGACGAGCAGCCCCTTCCGCTCGCCACATATTTCCCTATTACACCATATCTTTCTTACTGCTTCTGCATCTCCAACTGCGCTTTTACCAGACGATAGTAAATGCCACCCTGCTTAATCAGTTCTTCATGAGAACCAACCTCTGCCACCTGATGTCCGTCGATTACGATAAGACGATCTGCATTTTGCAAGGTTGACAAACGATGCGCAATGGCAAATGTGGTACGTCCCTCGGTCAATCGATCCAAGGCCTTCTGAATCATAAATTCACTCTCGGTATCCAGACTAGCTGTGGCCTCATCCAGAATCAAAAGTCGAGGCTCATTGAGAATCGCCCGGGCAATGGCGATTCGCTGTCTCTCTCCACCGGAGAGATTATGACCTTTCTCACCTACGTAGGTATTGTAACCATCCGGTGTTTTACAGATAAACTCGTGAGCATTTGCCATCTTGGCAGCTCGGATCACTTCTTCGTAAGTCGCATCCGGTCTTGAAAAACGAATGTTGTTCAAGATGGTACCGGAAAACAAAAATGTTTCCTGCAATACGACACCAATCTGGGAGTGGAACTTATCGGACTTAATTTCTTTGATATCATGTCCATCGATCAACAACGCTCCATCATCCACTTCGTACAGTCGCATCAGCAAGTTGATCAATGTGGATTTTCCTGTTCCCGATGCTCCTACGATACCGATCATCTCGCCTTTCTTTATCTTCAGATTCAAGTCCTCCAGCACTGGCTGATAAGATTTGTAACCAAAGGTAGCATGTCGGAATTCGATTTCTCCTTCCACATCAAGCTCCACTGGATTTTCCACATCTTCGATAAATGGCTCCTGTGCCATAACATCATTGATACGCTCGATACTACTGATCAAATTCATAAGATCACGAGGCATGCTGGTCATCCAGTTCAAATACTGGTACAAAAGCTGTGTATATGTAATAAACTGCAATAACTCTCCTGTGGTCATGGTTCCATTCAACACATCAATACCACCAAAGTAAATAACCAAAAACACACCGGCACCCATCAAGAAACTTACTCCTGGGTTAAACACTGCCCAGAACACTTCATTACGTGTCTGTACATGACAAAATTCTTCTGCCAGTTGATTAAATTTATCTTTTTCTGCCGCCTCTTTTCCGTAGGATTTTACCACACGCATTCCCGATATTACGTCCTGCAAATTACTGTTTACATCATCGCTTTTTTTCCACTGCAAATGGAATCGACGATGAATGTTTTTACGAAACGCATAGGTAAGTCCAACAGCAATTGGAATAAAGATAAAACTAAGCAAAGCCAACTTCACACTTAATGCCAACATAAAGATAATATCACAGGCAAAGATAAAGCATACCGTGAACATATTACAAAATGTTCGCTCCATAAACTCACGTATTTTTCCAGTATCAAATACGATACGGTTCATGAGTTCTCCCGGCCGTCTATCATTGATAAAACTAAGGGATAATATCTGTATTTTTGCAAAGAGTTTTTCACGTAAATCTTTTGCTATTTTAGCACCTAAAACCGTACAATAATAACTCTTCAAAATATTGATAATTACGATTCCTACACTCAGCGCAAACATAATTCCAAGGCAGGTAAAGGCAACTGCCATTCCACCTTCTCCGTTGGTCAACACATCATCCACCAAGATTTTCTGTACTTCCGGATTAAGAAGTGTTACCACCGAAGCCAAAATCATAAGAATAATAATTCCTACAAAGTCCTTTTTGTAAGGTGCTGACATCTTCAAAAACGTACGCCAGAACCCTGCTTCCTTGGAGCAATGCGGACAGTACCTAGTTCCCGGTATCGCTCTTCCACACTCCGGACAAATCTTCTCGTATTCCGTACTAATAACTTCCTCATCACGTCCCGAAATCAAAATATTAATTCCACGAGCGATATACGCATAACGTGACAAATGCTTAGCGGAATATTGCACTACATAACGCTGTACACCATTCTGCTCCAACACCAAAAGTCCACAACCAATCTTTGGTTCTGCCTTGGCATTGCGGCACTCTGACAACGAGATTTTTTCTCTCAGTGTTCCTTGCGATATGACCCAAAGATGCTTCGTACTTACCACCAGATACGAATCCGGCAGCCAATTACTCCCCTCTGCCACATCAAATGGAACGCTATAATAAATTCGTTCTCCCTGCTCCAATTCCACGCAGGAAACTGCCTCTTTTGGCAGATTGAATTTTAATATCATCTTTTCCTCCATTCCGAAGCGTTTGCTGAGGAACGCGAGCAGAATATCAGATTCTGCTCTGCGATCATCGAATTTGTGACGCTCCGACACAAATTCCAGATCAAAAAAATACTATCGAGTATTTTTTTGATTTTGCCTCCAAACTATGTAAACTTTCTTACAGGAACAAATCCAATTTACGCTGTTCTTTCTGAGATAATTTAAATACATCTGGAATCTCAAAACGATTCTCATCCAAATCAGTGATTATCAATCGACTATCTGTCAGACGAACTACGGCATTTCCTCCCATGTTAATGGTAAATCGACATTCGCCACGATCTGTCATTACGTGGAAATACGCATATCCATACTCATCTTTGATATCCACGATTTTCTCGATAATTGGCGTAAAATAATGCAAATTCAACTGCTCTTCCAGCATCTTTCTTGTCTCTTTCGTCACCTGTTTCATATCTTCGATGACACCAATTTCCTTGGAACGCTCTTCCACGGTTCGGATGGAAATAAACTGATTTGGCTCAGTAAATGGGAACAAGCGAATGACCTGCACACGGTCCCATTTCTTTCCGTCAAATTCAAGACTTACAAAGCCACCCTCGGTTCTTGTAAACGTTGCATTTTCCTTTGTCAGATATCGGAGAGAAGTCATCTCTTCCACTTCCGCCTCCATCTGCTCTATTTTAAATTCTTCACTCATTCTTATATCTCCTTTTATATATCTTTCAATGCCAATGACTTGGTTTGAAGTTCCATCAACTTAAAGTAGATGCCTCCCAAAGCTTCCAGCTCTTTGTGTGTTCCCTCTTCCACAATTCGTCCATTATCAATAACCACCAGACGATCTGCGTCACGAAGAGTTGACAGACGATGGGCAATGGACAACGTCGTTCTACCCTGCACCAGATAATCCAAGGATTTCTGAATGGCTTTTTCTGTCTCTGTGTCCACACTGGCGGTTGCCTCATCCAAGATCAAAATCTTTGGATTGGCAAGGATTGCTCTCGCTATGGAAATTCGCTGCTTCTCACCACCAGATAAGTCCTTACCGGACGCTCCGATTACGGTATCGTAACCATCTGGCATATTAGAAATAAACTCATGGGCACTGGCAAGCATTGCTGCCTGAATAATATCTGCCCTAGTGGCTTCTGGATTGGCATAAGCGATATTCTCTGCCACTGTTCCCATGAAAATGTAAGTATCCTGTGACACCATCGCAACATTTCGGCGCAAATCATGGAATGCCAGATCTTTTACATTGACACCATCCATGAATATCTCACCTTCGTTGGTGTCATACAAACGAGAAATCAGATTAACCAATGTGGTTTTTCCCGCTCCGGAACGACCTACGATACCAAGCATCTCGCCTTCTTTTACATGAAGGCTGATGTCCTTCAAAACTGGATTGTTGATGTCATATCCAAAGGTCACATGATCCAAGCGAATTTCACCACGTGGATTTGGCATGTGTACCGGATTCTCAATTTCCTGAATCTCCGGAACCGCATCCATGATTTCAAACATACGCTGTGCTGCGTTGATGCTATTGGACCACATATGGAACACTCGTGAGAAGAAGTTCATCGGACCATTTAACTGCCCTACGTATCCAACAAAAGTAATCAGAACACCAAGTTCCACACTACCACGGTTCATTAGAAGAATAACTCCCAAAATCCATACCCAGATATTTGAAATCTCCTGCACCAAGTTATAAAGAATCGTAAAACGGTTGTTGTATTTTACAATTCGAACTTCCGCATCTCGCAAATAATCATTCGGTCCTGCAAACCGTTCATTTTCTTGTTCTTGCTGTCCAAATGCTTTTACTACCCGAGCCCCTGTTAAGTTGTCATTTACTCGGCTATTTACCGTACGCTCTGCACGGTGTCTCCGCCCGAACAGGCTCCAAAGTTTTGGTTTCAATTTTACACTCATTACTACGAGAAGTGGTAACAAGATACATGCCACCAATGCCATCTGCCAATTCAGTCGGAACATTACAGTAAATGACGCGATAATCGTAAAACCATGAACAAATATGTACGGAAATCCATCTAAGAAAAAGTCTGTTACACGGTCGGCATCGCTAAGCACTCGTGTCATCAAGCTTCCCGTCTGCTTACTAGTAAAGAAGCTAATAGAAAGATTTCCCATGGAAGAAAATACATCCTGTTTCATGTCACGAATGGTGCACGCAACAATCTGTGCCATTAACGTTCCCTGCACCAACTGTACGCCCTGCTGTACCAATTTGGAAAGAATCATGACACCTACCAAAAGCAACAGTGCCAATGCGTATTCTCCTGCAACTCCAAACTGTGCTAAAAAGCCATTGTCCTTCGCCAAAACCTTATCGTACAAAATCGTACCATTCAGATATGGCCACACCAAGTTCATCCCGGCTGCCGCAAAGTAACAAAGAAATAGCGTAATAAACTTCCACTTGTACTTGAAGAAATAACCCATTGTTCGCGCAAATATGGAACGCTTATTCATACATTTCGGACATATTTTACGCTTTGGATCCGGGTACATGGTACCGCACACCGGACAGTACTCTGCCTTTTCTTCCTGAATATCCGCGGACGCTTCCACTTCCTCTGCCGCATCCGGATACTTCTTCAATTTCTTATAACTTTTCAAAAACAAATTCATCTGTTCTAAATACAAATTGGTCAATGCACCAATCTGCATCTGCAGATCCCCGCGGAATATGGTGACCAGATTCGTCGCCACTTGTCTCTCAATTCTCATGTGAGATGTCTCTTCCAACGGAATCAATTTGTACGCATATTCCAGTGTATCTTCTCCGTACTCCATATCCACCGTTTTTGTTCCACGGAAATATCGAACACGCTTACCGATGGGCTCACTGGTGACAATCCCCAGTGTATCCGCCGTCAAAAACAGATATCCACTGATGTACTCGCATGCATCCGACAAATCCATGGGACACACATCCAAAATATCATCCTTGCCAATACCCTGCGGTTTCAATAATTCTAGTACTCGTACCGGCAATCTGTTTTCCTTCATAATTAACCTCCATTCCCTGATTTCATTATTCTGCGCCATTTTATACGCAGGTAAATCATTACATCTATATAATAATTATCATTGCCCCAAAATGAAATGTGTTTTATGACTTCTTGTTTGTCATATTTTGTCCTTTTTCTGCACCATTGGGAAATGCAATTGGGGGTGATAGATTATCCAAATTTCTCGTGCAAGCACAAATACGCTTGCTTTCTCTCTCAAGTCGTGCATTCTTCGTGACTCATCATCAATGCGACCCGTGGTCGCTATGCTGGCGCCGCGTTTACTCAAGTCGTGCATTCTTCGCCACTTTATAGCTAACGTGAAAAAGAGCAAGACTTCTTCTATTCACCAGAAATCTTGCTCTAATTATCCTACAATATCCAATTTATATATACCTATGCCAAGAAAATATCCAAATTTTCCCCTACACAGTATAAAAAGGAGGCTGGACAACACGATTTCTGATGTAGCTCTGATGCACGACGTAATCTCGACGCTGCTTAGTAATAATAGTTGTTGTAATCATATTGTCCACCTCCTTTCGTAATTTTTTATTTCATGGGTATAATCCTAACACACATGAAAACATATTGCAAGTATTTTTGGAAAATTTTTTTCTAATCTTGAGCGAATAGATTCGCTTCCCCTTATAATTTCGTCGTTTTCTCCTGACATTTTTTTACCAACTTCCAAGCGATACTTCCCTCTCTTACATACTGATCTGCCTCTGTCAAAGGAAACCACTTTGCACTATCCACTTCTCCCGATAAGGAAAAATCTTTTTTCTTCAAACGAGCCAAAAAGCCCAGCATTAACATGTCCTTCTTCTCATAGTAATAACTTTGTACAAACTCCACCTTATCTGGCTCGATACCAAGTTCTTCTTCAATTTCACGACATGCCGTTTCCTCTGCGGTCTCTCCTGTCTTAATATGTCCTGCCACACACACATAGGTCTCTGTTGTCACATAATTCTGACGCAGCAATGCCGCCTCCCCTTGCTCATTTACTGCCAATGCAATAATACAAGGCTCCGTAACATCAAAAAGTGGAATATTACAATTCTCGCAAAAAGGCATCAAGCCTTCATCTCCTATTTCTCTCTGTCCTAATTTATTTCCGCAATGCGGACAATACGTAAATCTCATAGTCTCCTCCTATTCCGAGAACGCTTGCGTTTGAGGAACGCGTCGGAAATCTCAAATTTCCGACTGCGATAAAAGATATTTGTGGCGTTCTCGACACAAATATACGTGAGAAAAATTAACGTATCAACTTAATTTTTCTCACTGCCTCCTATTCCGAGAGTTTGCAAAAAGGTGCCGGAAAACATCCCGGCACCTGTCAATTGTCAATATTTATAACCACACGTAACTATTCAGCCCCGCATATAGTTACTCTTAGAATGCAAATTTATCCTCAAAATATGCTTTCAAATCTGCAATCTTAATTCTCTCTTGCTCCATGGTGTCACGGTCACGTACAGTTACCATGCCGTCTTCCTCAGACTCAAAGTCATAAGTGATACAGAATGGTGTACCAATCTCGTCCTGACGACGATAACGCTTACCGATATTTCCACGGTCATCATACTCGCAGTTGTAGTATTTGCTCAATTCTTCAAATACTTTCTCTGCACCTTCGTTCAGCTTCTTAGAAAGTGGAAGCACACCGATTTTCACTGGTGCCAATGCTGGGTGGAAGTGCATTACTGTACGCACGTCTCCGCCTTCCAATTCTTCCTCATCGTATGCAGCACAAAGGAATGCCAAAGTTACTCGGTCTGCACCAAGAGATGGCTCGATTACGTAAGGTATGTATTTCTCCTTGCGCTCATCATCAAAGTAGCTCATATCTTCACCAGAAGTGTTCTGATGCTGTGTCAAGTCATAGTCGGTACGATCAGCGATACCCCAGAGCTCACCCCATCCAAATGGGAACAAGAACTCGATGTCACTTGTTGCTTTACTGTAGAAAGAAAGCTCTTCCTGATCGTGGTCACGAACTCGCATCTCTTCCTCTTTGATTCCAAGATCCTGCAACCATTTAATACAGAACTCTTTCCAGTACTGGAACCACTCAAGGTCTGTATCTGGTACACAGAAGAACTCAAGCTCCATCTGCTCGAATTCACGAGTACGGAACGTAAAGTTACCTGGTGTAATCTCGTTACGGAAAGATTTACCAATCTGACCGATACCAAATGGTACTTTCTTACGAGATGTTCTCTGTACATTTTTGAAGTTTACAAAGATACCCTGTGCTGTTTCTGGACGAAGGTATACTGTATTCTTCGCATCCTCGGTAACACCCTGGAATGTCTTAAACATCAAGTTAAACTGACGAATATCTGTAAAGTTATGTTTTCCACAAGTTGGACATGGAACGGCATTGTCAGCGATAAACTGCTGCATTTTCTCATTGTCCCAACCGTCTACGGAACCTTCTAACTCGATTCCTTTTTCCTCTGCAAAATTCTCGATCAACTGGTCTGCACGAAATCTCTCGTGACATTCTTTACAATCCATCAAAGGATCGGAAAATCCGCCCAAATGTCCGGATGCAACCCATGTCTGAGGATTCATCAAGATCGCACAGTCCACACCTACATTATATTTATTTTCCTGGATAAATTTCTGCCACCATGCTTTTTTTACGTTGTTCTTGAGCTCTACACCAAGATTTCCGTAATCCCATGTATTCGCAAGTCCACCATAAATCTCTGAACCTGGA
This sequence comes from Eubacterium sp., assembly GCA_045578325.1. GTDB lineage: Bacteria > Bacillota > Clostridia > Lachnospirales > Lachnospiraceae > Eubacterium_F. Next base: position 10,835 of record JAZNJZ010000091.1, on the reverse strand, counting down.
TAAATGAAACCACGTCCTTTTGCAAGTGCCACAATTTTCTCCATTGTCTTTTCCATAATCGTCGTCCTTTCCAAAAATAATTCTTCGTATACGTTAACCATTTTACTATTGTTTGCAAATTATTTCAATAAAATTTTTAGGGAAAAGGAAAAAATGTTTTATTTTCCTCGCATACTCTCTAAAATTGTCGCTCTGGCCTGCTCCGCCAACGATTTTTCCAACGCTGGCGTATCCGCCAAAGGATACGGTATTCCAAGTTCCTCGTATTTTTTCTCACCCATTTTGTGATACGGAAGTACTTCCAGCTCCCGCAAGGTAGAAAATCCTCGGATAATCTTCCCCACTTCTCGCAGACTCGACTCATCCTCCGTGATACCGGGCACTACCACATGTCGGATGCGAAGCTTCACGCCAAGCTCCGACACCAGCTTCCCAAAGGCTAGCACAGGCTCCAACTCCTGCCCCACCAGTTCCTTATGAACCTCCGGAAATGGTGACTTAATATCAAGCATGACCAAATCCGTCACCGCCAAAAGCTTCTCATACTCTTCTTTGCGCTTCTCCGTATAGCAAATGCCCGATGTATCCAGACAAGTATTCACTCCCTTTTCCTTGAAAAAGGAAAATAACTCCGTCAAGAATTCCAGCTGCATCAACGGCTCACCACCCGTCACCGTGACGCCACCATTTTTATAAAATCCTTTGTTGCGCTCGTACTTTTGGTAAATGTCTTCCACACTCATTTCCGTTCCACCACTTGGCTCCCAAGTATCTGGGTTATGACAAAACTTGCACCGCATAGGGCACCCTTGAAAGAATACCACCAGACGAACCCCCGGTCCATCTACCGTACCAAAACTTTCGATTGAATGAATTCTTCCTATCATGTTCTCTTCCTCTTTTCTTTACTTCCCACCATACAAATATCCTTTTCCATCATACGGTAGCTCCACAAAGCCTTTCTCCGGCTCCATAGCACACTGGATCAATTTCTTGGTCAACTCTGGCACGTCCTCTCGCCCCAGTGCTTCTTCAATGTCCAACCAGAGCACTTCACTATTCTCATCTTGATCCGACTTTGCTTCTCCCGATACATATTCTGCTCGAAATGCCACATACCAATCCTTTGCATTAAAGCGAATGCCAATCATTTCCTTCGGTTCCACCACAATATCTGTCTCTTCCAGATATTCGCGTTTCAATGCCTCCTGTGGCAATTCACCATACTTCACATATCCACCCGGAACAATCAACTTCCCAATACCGGAACCGTATGTGTGTCTCCCCAAAAGCACCTTACCATCTTTTATTACCACACCAGTCACCGACTGGCTCCAATTCGTATTTTCATTTTCCATTTTTATCTTCCTTTCTGCTTAACAATAAATCATCCTCTTTAAATTTGATCCCATGAATGCCACTTATACTTTATGGATGTCCACGCTCCATACACTTTTGTTCCATTTTCGATTTTATAAGGACGAATCTTAATGTATTCATATTTTCCCACTACGGATCGGACACATTTAAATTTCGTCTTCTCACTAATATTATACGTCTTACACTTTTTCGAAAATGTTTTGTTTGAGGAGAGCTTTATCTGCACTCCTTCCATTCCTTCTACCTGCCACCATTGCAACCAAAGTTTACAGGTTTTCTTTTTCTTCTTTGTGGCCTTCTGTAGGATTTTGTCCTTATATGGCACAATGTATGTCTTTTGCATTTCGATTGGATCCGTATATGCCATCGTCACTGTACTATTGACAAAGGCAGTGGCATGAATCTGAGTATCCGTACTTTCAATGACCACTCTCTTCGCCTTTGTACACTTCTGAAAAGCTTTCAAATCAATTACCTCTACCTGTGCCGGAATGATGAGTTCTGTCCATGACGTCTCGCCAAAGGCATTATACTCAATTCGTTTAACCCCTTTTCCCAGATCAATCTGCTGCAAATAAGACTTCTTACTTATTTCCGATGCAAATGCACCAGCTCCAATGACTTCTACGGAATCTGGAATTTTTACAGCTTGCAGATTCGGGCAATCAGAAAACATGTAGTCACCTATTTTCCTTAATCCCTCCTGTAATGTAATTATCTCAATTCCGCAATTCGCAAACCCATGATCTTTCATCTCTTGAACCGTTCCTGGAATCATAAGTTCTTTTAAGTTCTCACATCCTTTTACAAGCCTACTACCAATCGTCACTACTCCTTGTGATAATTGTAATTTCTTCAATTGTTTACAGTCCAAAAAAGCGCCATCTTGTATCTCTGTTACCGTCCCCGGCACATATATTTCCTCTACATACTTGTTTCCCGCAAAGGCCTCCTCCCCGATACATGAGACTCCCTCTGGAATGATGACCTGTTTTTCCTGCCCGTTATACTCTTTTATCGCGGCATCGCTGCCCACGTACATCCCTTGTACGCCCATTTCTCGAAAAGCCTCTGGAACCTCCTCATACAAATTGCTCCAAGAAATGTGAAGTTTTTCATTTAGTATCTGTAACTCTTCTATCCCCAACAATTTGTTTGATATCTTTATTTCAACTTTTCTATCTTGCCATTCTTCCTCATCGTAACAATACTTATAATATTTTTTTGCCTCGATTTCTTTCACACTTTCAGGAAGCTCAATATAAGTTAACGCCTCACAGCCCCCCGCCGGATCCGATTCCCAATCCATTCCACACCACAACACGGATTGCAAACAAAACTCTTCACATCCATCCGCAATGATGGCTTCCTTGCGCAAAGACGGAACACGAACAATACTCTTTCCATCTTTGGAGTATATCATTCCTCCGATACTGCAAAATTTTTTATCCTTTTTGCGTACAATCAGATTTTGAGCATTTAGATAAACAAGTGTTGTTAAATCCAAATCCGTATTAAAAGAAATGGTTTCCACCGAATTACCAAACTTAATCAGCGCATCATCCGTTGGCCATTTCATCATCGTTATCTTCCCCGGCATCGTAACTTCTTTTAACTTATCACACCCACGAAAAACCCCCTCTCCCATTACTTTTGTCGATTTCGGTATGGTTATTTTTTCAATCGCTGTACCCGAAAATGCATAATACCCGATTTTCTTCACCGTTTTTGGTATCTCAATCACCGATACTTTGTTCCAATCTTCAAAGGCACGGTTTGAAATCTCCGTTATCCCCTTCTTTATCACAACTTTCTTTACCTTTTTCTTGTATTTCATTCCCTTTGTGCTTGGCATCTTTCCCTTGCCAGATACAGTCAGTGTACTTCCCTTCACGCGGAAAGTCACTTTACTTTTCGCACTTATCTTCGTACTGTCTGCTGCCACAACAGCAACCACGCACAATAGCACAATCATACATAATCTCCATAACTGCTTCATCATGACCAATCCCTCCTATGTAATCATTCTTCCCCTAGTATACTTCAAAATCCCACACCCTGCAACCAAACGAATGGCCTTTCTATCCCCCAAAAATAATACAACAAAACAACCCCAATATGAGTCTTTCAGTGAATCATATTGGGATTGTTTTTATTATATCTTCTTCAATTACATACCTTCATGGAATGTTCTGGAAATAACCTCATCCTGCTGCTCTTTTGTCAGCTTGTTGAAGTTTACCGCATATCCGGATACACGGATCGTAAGCTGAGGATATTTCTCTGGATGTGCCTGTGCATCCAACAAAGTCTCCTTTGTAAACACATTTACATTCAAATGATGTCCACCTTTTTCTACATATCCATCTAACAATGCAACCATATTATCAATCTGAGCATCTGTAATTGTAGCCATAATAATTACCTCCTACTAATTTATCAAGTTTACTGTGACGATTCAGCCCCCGTCTCACATTCGCATTTTAACACTCTGCGCAACCTGGATCCAACTCTACCGCCAAATCTCCCATCATAACACCCTCGGAAAGATCTCCCTTACCAAGTGCATCTGGAATGATAGAGAATGTATTGGAAACACCATCCTGGGAATACTTAAACGGAAGTTTTGCTACGGAGCTAAGGCTTGCTACGGCTCCGGATTTATCACGATTGTGCATTGGATTTGCACCTGGTGCAAATGGCTCTCCTGCTTTTCTACCATCTGGAGTAGATCCTGTCGCACGTCCATAAACCACATTGGATGTGATTGTCAAAATCGATGTTGTGGCAATACTTCCACGATATGTGTGATTTCCACGGATATAGTGCATGAAATCTTTTACAAGATTATAAGCAAGTTCATCAACGCGGTCATCATCATTTCCGTATTTAGGGAAATCTCCCTCTACTTCATAATCTACTACGATACCATCTTCGTTACGGATTGTCTTAACCTTTGCATATTTGATTGCAGAAAGGGAATCTGCAACTACAGAAAGTCCTGCAATACCTGTGGCAAACCAACGTGTTACCTCACGATCATGAAGTGCCATCTGAAGACTTTCATAACAATATTTATCATGCATATAGTGAATGATGTTCAGTGCATTTACATAAACACCCGCCAACCATTTCATCATCTGATGGAAGCGATCCATTACTTCATCATAATCCAAGTACTCAGAAGTGATTGGACGATATTTTGGTCCTACCTGCTTAAATGTTTTCTCATCCACACCACCGTTGATTGCGTAAAGAAGACATTTTGCAAGGTTTGCTCTCGCACCAAAGAACTGCATCTCTTTACCAACACGCATGGAAGATACACAACAAGCGATGGCATAATCATCACCATGTGTCACACGCATCAAATCGTCGTTCTCATACTGAACGGATGAAGAAGCGATGGAAGTCTTCGCACAGAAACGCTTGAAGTTCTCAGGAAGTCTTGTAGACCAAAGCACAGTAAGGTTTGGCTCTGGTGCTGTTCCCAAGTTCTCAAGTGTGTGCAAATAACGGAAGGATGTTTTTGTTACCAATGTTCTTCCATCGATACCCATTCCTCCGATGGACTCCGTTACCCATGTAGGGTCTCCGGAGAAGATATCATTATAATCTGGTGTTCTTGCAAAACGAACCAGACGAAGTTTCATAACGAAGTGATCCACGAATTCCTGAATCTGCTCCTCGGTAAATGTTCCGTTTTTCAAGTCACGCTCTGCGTAAATATCAATAAATGTAGAAGTTCTTCCCAGAGACATCGCAGCACCATTCTGCTGTTTTACTGCTGCCAAGTATCCAAAGTATGTCCACTGGATTGCTTCCTGTACGTTCTCTGCTGGTCTGGAAATATCACAACCATAAATCTCACCGAGTTTCTTCAACTCTTTCAAAGCTTTAATCTGCTCAGAATACTCTTCTCTACTACGAATAACGTCAGAATACATAATTGTTCTTGTTGTATCTTTCTGCTCTTCTTTATCCGCAATCAGACGATCCACACCATAAAGTGCCACACGACGGTAGTCACCAATGATACGTCCACGTCCATATGCATCTGGAAGACCTGTGATGATATGGCTGGAACGACAACGTCTCATCTCTGGTGTGTACGCATCAAATACACCCGCATTATGAGTTTTTCTGTGTACGTTAAAGAACTCAGCTACCTCTTCATCTACTTTGTAGCCATTGTCCTCACATGCCTGCTGAGCAGTACGAATACCACCATAAGGCTGGAATGCACGTTTAAATGGCTTGTCTGTCTGCATACCTACAATGGTCTCTTTGTCTTTATCAAAATATCCAGCCCCATGAGAAGTAATGGTTCCTACAATCTTCGTGTCCATATCAAGAACACCACCTGCTTCGCGCTCTTTCTGCGCCAGATCCATAAACTGCTCCCAGAGCTTTGTTGTATTTTCCGTTGGCCCTGCCAAGAAAGAATCATCCCCTTCATAAGGAGTATAGTTCTTCTGAATAAAGTCTCTTACATTAATCTCTTTCTGCCAAACACCTTTGTTAAATGATTCCCAAGCTTTCATAATAGCTCCTTTCTTATCTGCATTATCCTATCATGAATTTTATCTCAGCTTCGCATGCTACTTTACCATCCACTGTAGCCACTGCTTTTCCTACGCCCATTGGACCTTTGCACTTGATGATTTCTGTCTCAAGACGCAAGCGATCTCCTGGTACTACTTGCTTACGGAATTTTGCTTTTTCAATTCCACCAAAGAAAGCAAGTTTTCCTTTGTTTTCCTCAAGGCTCAATACTGCCACAGCACCAACCTGTGCCAGCGCCTCTACAATAAGCACTCCTGGCATTACTGGCTGCTGTGGGAAATGTCCTTGGAAAAATGGTTCATTGACTGTGACATTTTTGTAACCAACCGCCTTTACTCCTGGCTCCATCTCTTCGATACAGTCAACCAGCAAAAACGGATAACGGTGTGGAATAATTTCTTTAATACCATTTACATCTAATAACATGTTTGCCTCCTTCATTTTTTATAACATAGTTTTCATCAAATTTCAATACCATATTTAGTAGTAATAAATAGCAAAAGGCACAAAATGTGCCCCCGCCACGATATTTGAATTTTTTTCTCTGTAAAAATCAAGCTTATTCACTGTATCCTTTGAATACAAGTGTTGCATTGTGACCACCGAATCCAAGGGAGTTGGACATTGCCACATTAACTTCCATCTCGATTCCGTCGCCCATTACGCAGTCCAAATCACACTCTGGATCTTTGTCTGTCAAACCTGCATTGGTATGTACAAAATTGTCATTGATGGATTTCAAACATGCGATGGATTCAACTCCACCGGCTGCACCAAGAAGGTGACCTACCATAGATTTTGTGGAGCTTACCTTACATTTGTAAGCATCGTCTCCCATGGCAAGTTTAATGGCTCTTGTTTCAAACAAGTCATTCAAATGTGTACTTGTTCCATGTGCATTAATATAATCGATTTCCGCTGGGGCAACGCCAGCATCCTTCATCGCAAATTCCATTGCTTTGGCAGCACCGCTTCCATCTTCTGCTGGGGATGTAATATGATATGCGTCGTTTGTCGCACCATATCCGATTACCTCACCATAGATCTTAGCACCACGTTTTTTCGCATGCTCCAACTCTTCCAAAACAAGGATTCCAGCACCCTCACCCATAACAAAACCACTACGATTTACATCAAATGGAATAGACGCTTTTTCTGGATCTGTTGACAAGCAAAGAGCTGTCATACTTGTAAATCCAGCTACGCCGAGCTCAGTAATTGCTGCTTCCGCACCACCGGCGATCATTACATCCGCCTCTCCGTACTGAACCGAACGGAACGCTTCACCGATACAGTGTGTACCTGTTGCACATGCAGTTACAACATTGATGTTCTTTCCTTTTAATCCAAGCTGGATTGCAACATTTCCTGCTGCAATGTTAGAAATCAACATAGGAATCATAAGCGGAGACACACGGCTTGGACCTTTATCCAAAAGTTTTTTGTACTCTCTCTCCATACACTGAAGACTTCCGATACCACAACCAACACTGGTTCCTACCATAAATGGATCTTCTTTCTCCATCTCCAGACCACTATCTTCCCACGCTTGCTGTGCCGCTGCTACAGCAAACTGTGCAAAACGCTCCATACGTCTTGCGGACTTCGGATCCATGTACTCCTTTGGATCAAAGTCTTTTACTTCGCCAGCAAGTTTTGCCTTATACTCTTCTGTATCAATCTGAGTAATTGGTCCAATGCCAACTACTCCTTTTTTTATGTTGCTCCAAAATTCATCAACCGTTTTTCCAACAGGTGTGATAGCACCCATTCCGGTTACGACTACTCGTCTACTCATTGAATAAAACTCTTAAAATATTACCTCTATGTACAAATTCCATACAAACAAACTTACATTGCAATACCGCCATCTACACAAAGCACCTGACCGGTAATATATTTTGCTTTATCGGAAGCCAAAAATACAACAGCTTCTGCAATATCGTCCACTTCTCCAAATTTACCAAGTGGAATGGTGGATACTGCTGCTTCTTTTACCGAATCGCTCAATACATCGGTCATCTCTGTCTCAATAAATCCTGGCGCGATGGCATTTACTGTAATATTTCTAGCTGCCAACTCTTTCGCCATTGCTTTTGTAAGACCTATGACACCCGCCTTAGATGCAGAGTAATTTGCCTGTCCCATATTTCCGATAACACCAGAAACCGACGCAATGTTGATGATACGACCACATCTCTGTTTCATCATTGGACGTGTCACAAACTTTACACCATGGAATGTTCCTGCCAAGTTTGTCTGAATCACCGCTTGGAACTCTTCCTCCGACATTTTCATAACCAAGTTATCTTTTGTGATTCCAGCATTGTTTACAAGAATATCAATCTTGCCATACTCTTTTACTACATTGGCATAGAATTCTTTTGCTGCCTCAAAATCACTTACATTACACTGGATTGCCACTGCTTTTCCACCATTTGCTTCAATGGTGCTTACCACTTCTGCGGCACGGTCAGCAGAACCATTGTAATTTACAACAACCATAGCTCCCTCTCTTGCCAATGCAATGGCAATTCCTCTACCGATTCCACGACCTGCTCCGGTCACTACAGCAATTTTATCTTCTAATAACATATATACTTCTCCTTATTTTAATGCTTCGATTACTGCTTCCATCTCTTCCATGGTTCCTACACTATAAGTCGTTAACTCTTTGCCAATTGCCTTTCCAATCTTTTTATTAAATCCAGCCAAAGTACGACCTGGTCCCAATTCAATGAAAGTATCCACACCATCTGCCACCATTGCCTCTACCGACTGCTGCCAGCGAACAGAAGAAGAAACCTGTTTTACCAAAAGTGGCTGAATATCTGCCTGCTCTGTCACATAAGAAGCCGTAACATTTGCCACATAAGGAATCTCCGGTTTGACAATCTCAATCTCGTCAAGTACTTTCTCAAGTTTTGTTCCCGCTCCTGTCAAAAGATCGGAGTGGAATGGCCCACTTACATTCAGCATAACCGCACGTTTCGCACCAGCTTCTTTGCATTTTTCCGCACCTTCTTCAACTGCCTCTTTCTTACCAGAAATAACAATCTGTCCTGGACAATTGTAGTTTGCTACCTGTACCTGATCAATGCCATCGATAGCTGCTTCGATTTCTGCTGCATCCAATCCCATGATAGCTGCCATGCCACCAACGCCAGTTGGAACTTCTTCCTGCATAAAAATACCACGTTTGCGAACTGCCTTCGCTGCATCTATGTAATTCATGGATTTTGCTGCCACCAATGCACAATACTCGCCAAGGCTCAGACCTGCTGCTACATCTGGTTCAATTCCTCGATCACGCAACACTTCCATAATCGCAACACTTGTTGTCAAAAGTGCTACCTGGGTAAATTCTGTAATATTAATATCTTCATTTTCTTCAAAGCAAAGTGCCTTCAAATCCAGTCCTACTGCTTCGCTGGCTTTATCAAAAATCTCTTTTGCAATCGGAGAATTGTCATAAAATTCTTTTCCCATGCCTACTTTTTGTGCACCCTGTCCCGGAAACACAAATGCAATCTTCCCCATATCTTTACCTCTTTTCTGCGTATGTCCCTACGCTCTCTTCATATATTTACATAACTACAACACCAGGAGCAAGTACTGGCCTTACTGATGGTGTCTGAAATGGTCCATATTTTGAAATGGTGGTTGCTGATAATAAAATCAACAACCACACCATCTCAATCGTTTTGTAAATTACTATTCATGTCTGGATATCGCCGATACCCCTTTTGATGTAATTACTCTACTCCTTTTTCTTTCAAGAAGTTGATTACATCACCTACAGTATTAATACTTTCCAAATCATCTGTAGGAATCTCTACATCATACTCTTCCTCAAGAGCCATGATTAATTCATAGAGATCTAAAGAATCTGCTCCCAAATCATCTTTGAAAGAAGAAGCTTCTGTGATGCTATCTGCATCTACACTCAACTGATCTGCGATAAGTTCCTGCATTTTTTCTAACATGATTATTTCTCCTTTTTCTGACTCAGACCCCCAGCAAACATATTCCTTTATGTAGAGCGAATCTAGGTCATTATTATTTTCATTATTTTCAACTACATGAGTCATTCAGTATTTTACAGTATCTCTTGTTATTTGTCAAGTTTGTGACATGAATTCATTCTTGTGTTTCTGCTTTTCGCCCCAAAAAATCACGATTATATAGGCTTTCTGCACCATGGCACAACTAACTTATCAGACACACAAAAACAGCGTAGGGAGATGAGACCTACGCTGTCTTGCATTAAAAAGGAGTTTATATTAATTTAAATAAAGAAACTGGCAGCTAAAATTGCTCCTGTCATCAGCGCTAGTACAAAATAAATACTGGCATAAATCAAACGATTTGGTACAAATTTTATACCACTGACAATGAACAAACATATAAGCAAAGCCCAGGCAACAATATTAGAATAGTAAAGAGAAAACACACCCTTTACCCCCAAGCCTGCAATCCCTAATATAACAAACGAGAGAACAAACTGTAAAATCCAAACAATTTTTTCTTTTATCGTAAGATTATCAAACTCTTTTTTTACCCTTTCCTTAAAACTTAACTTACTCTCCATGTTACCTCCCCTTAGTCCAAGGCTCCCTTCTCATATTTCCCCTCTTCTCTACTCGATATTATACAACAAATCCAATTGGAATAAAATGTGTATTGTAGAAAAAAAGTATAAAAAATATATAACCTTATGCAAGAATGCGCTTAGAAACACCTTTCACTTGAAAAATGCAAAAAAACACTTGCAAAAGAAAAGAGAACACGATATAATATTAATGTTGTTTTGCTTCGATAGCTCAGTCGGTAGAGCACTTCACTCGTAATGAAGGGGTCGTCAGTTCAAGTCTGATTTCCAGCTCTAC
>JAZNJZ010000090.1:0-77564 GCA_045578325.1 Eubacterium sp. | reverse complement strand
GTAGCAATTATCCTTGCTTTAGTAATGCTTTTTCCAAATCACTCATCTTGTGTGTGTCATAATCTCTCTGAGGAAAACTCTGGAACTTATTATTTCGAGGTTGCTGAATAGGAGTTGGAGCAGGAAGCTCTTCGTATCTCTTATCCAAATAATCTTCATAACCACGAATAAAAAACGTGGAGCCATTTTTCGCTTGTCTCCATGATTGAACGCCTAGTTCTTTCTTGTATCGCTCAATGCACCTCATTAGTTCCTCTTCTCCAATCTGGAACAATACTACTTTTTGCTTTAATGAGATATCCGCATATCCTCTCTTCATTGGATACTGTTCCCATAATCGCTCAAAGCACTCTTCCGCTTGTTGCCAGATTGCACGTTTCGATTTTTCTTTTTTACTTTCTTTTATATTATCTTCTCTTATCTTATCTTTTCTTTTCTGTCGCAAAATGTCAACATTTTCAACTTTAATGTTTACATTTTCACGCTTAATGTCAACATTTGATGGAATTTCGCCGACTTGAACCAAGAGGTACTCAGCTATGACAGAAATCCCTTTGCGGCGAGCTACCGCGTCGAAGTATCGTCTTTGTATCTTTTCTGATGTTAAGACGTTGAAAATCGTAAAAAGATTCTTGTCAAATATACCTCTTTCAACCGATGAAGCCACTATGGATTTCAGGTTGTCTGCATCAATCTGGTTCTTCTTGCAGAACATTAACTCAAAATCATTTGTGTACTCCAGATAATAGCCGCGTTCGCCACCATATATCTCCTGTAGCAATTTAACAACGACCGCAAATCCGATTAGCCCGTGCTGTGCTTCTATCAGTTCAAAACTCAAATCCAGTCGGCAGTCGAAAAGAAAGAAATCAAGATTCGTCTTTTCTCTTGCCATATGTGTGCCTCCCAACTTCTTTGGTTAAGTTAGTCCTTGATTACACAAGGACTACGACACTTTTTGTAATTGTACATAATTAACTCATTCCTTTCTTTCTGGTTTATCTCGCAAATGGCTTATACCCGTGATGTAAAACCATTAGATGCCTACTCATCCAGCAGCTCTGGATTATCAATTGCATTTCCTAGCACCTCTGTATCTGATGCATCGATTGCTTCGCCGAAAAAATGGCAATACAGCCACCCTTTTTTACTCAAACACCAGCTTGCAAATTTCTCATTCCAAATCACAACCAGATTCTTGCCTGGGCTTAGAATATCTTTTTCCCATATCGTATTTTTATGCGAATCTTTTAGTCCCGTATTCCGACAGATTGTTTCTGGCTGGACTTCATGCATGGCAATAATCCTACCAAGGTCATTGACGACCTTTACTCTATTTCCAACTGGATGGATATAGTATTTTCCACCACTATGGATCAAATCTCCATAAACCCATATTTCATCAAATTCTGTATATCCCGTTCCGCTCTTCTTGGTTGTTTTTGCTCTAAACAGATTTTCTCTTTCTCTCATACTTATTCCTCGCTTTTCTCAAATACGTGTAATCCACTTTCGATCACGTAATAACAACTTGGTACAATACGATGCTTCTCAATCCACTTCTTGACTGTTTCATCCAGCATTCTAGCCAAATCATGATTTTGTTCATTTGTTATGTCCAATGCATCATCCGCATATTCCCCACAATCCTCCCACAAGTTTTCATGCATGGAATATATAATATCTTCTTCATTGGAATTCCATCTCAACTCTGGTGTCACCGCAATTCCTACATACACTTCTTGTGCATCTAGATCCGACTCTTTCGCTTCTGCAATGGCTTCTTCCTCTGAATCAAAGAGTCCATGACTGTAGTTTTCTCCATCCCAGGAATAACAGTACTGCTTTGGGACATCCTTTTTTACTTCATAATTTGAATACATACCATCAATATATTTTATGATTTTCAAGCCTAATTCATATGCGGTTCCTTCAAATGGTTTCCCATAAGGATTTATTGTTGCTTTGATATAATTGCGAATTTTACTTCTATCATTTATCACTTTTTCGTTATTCTCCGTCATAGTTTCACCTCCAGCTTTTCAAACTCAATCACCCATACCCATGGGTTCGCTTCCCAGCCGTAATTTTCAAATTCTGACTTCTTAATAGTGGAATTCCATAAGTTTTGAAAAAGAAAATACATTTCTGAAACAAAATCAAATTTGCCTGCACAATCATCGGCAGAAATTACAATTCCCTCTCTGTAAATGTCGCTCTCGGAAATTTCCTGCAATCGCTCCATTCGTACACCGGTAACCTTTAGGAAGATACGAGCAGCTTCTTTTGGCATGTGGATAGATGGGTGCCATTTTGTTTCTGTGTCGTTATAATCTGCCCGAAACTGATAACATCCACACTCTCTTTTTTTGTGGTTATACCTCGATTCGCTGGTACCACAACTACCATCTTCCATATCCTGACCACATTCATAACATGGTAGCCAATTCCACGTTTCCCTGACATACAGAATATCCCCTATCTTGTATGGGGCAAATCTTTCTATATACATTTTCTTAGTTATCCAACAACAAGAAACACTATAATCCTTGACATGTCCATTTGGCTCATCATCTTTGTTATATCCATCAATCCACAACCCATCTCCTTGGTGATAGTCGTTATTTCGAAATGGTTTAGCTGGTTTTACCAATCGCCTTGTCGTCGTCTTTCGTCCGTCCAAAATCGCCTTTACCATTTCCGTATTAAACAGAATCGGCTTGGCTACTTGTAACATTTCTCTTCTATCCATTAGAAGTAACCTCCCTTTTAAGTACCGACATATCATATCCACGTTCAATAAATCTGATAGTCCTTTCATGATTGCAACAATTACCCAAATATATATAAATCAATTCCATATCCGCTTCCGTAAAACGTGTACCTAAAAACTGATTTATTCCATCAATCATAAACTTGTGAAACTCATTGTTTCTCGCTTTTGTGCCATATGGCTCTGTTTTATAAGCACCACGTGAAAACCATTCAAGCACCTTACTTTTCACGTCTAATTCTCTTTCACAATTTCGCAATATGAAATACTCATTCGCTTCCAAGTGTGCAATAAATTCACCATGCTGATTAATAAAACTGTTCGGAAAACAATTCATTAATCTTTGTACCAGTTCCCAATCAATCATATCCAGTCAGCCTCCCTCAAACCACATACCATAAAACCGTATATACCATCCGGATCCAATCTCTATACGACACAACTCCAGCTTTGGTGTGCACCAACTTGCATACCGGGCTCATTTCCATTGTTACATTTTGATTATCTACTAAAAAATCCATATTTCTTCTCCAATTCTATTGAGCAAATCTCAACTGCCCTGTCTTCTCTACTTTGAATCCAGTGCCACTGTTTGGTAATCTTTTCTGTTTACAATATTCTGGCAGATTTGCTTTAACAAGTGCAGCTGGGATTGGGGGACATACTGCATTTCCACAACGTCGCACCTGCTCACTTCGTGAGTATGTCTTTCCCTCGTAATCCCGATCTATAATATAGTCATCGGGAAATCCTTGACATCCATATAACTCTCTTGGCTCCAACATCCTAAGACCAATATCAACGATTTGATAATCAATACCATTTACTGTGACCAACCCAAACCGGTCTTTTGTTGTCACTGTGTCCAAAGGCTTACTTATATCTTGTGCTGTAGAATCGCCATAATACTTGATAAGAAATGCTCTTACCTCTCCGAAATGTCCGTCTCCTGCCGTTATGGTTGGAAGCGGTTCTGAAATATCTCTCCCATAACAATGATTATTCATCTGAATTAGTGTAGCTGCGCATATACTGTTATGATCCCATGCGGTCACAGTTGGCAGAGGATTCTTCAATGTATCTCCTGCCCCTTTGTATCCACCGTCATAATATTTGTGCAAAAATGATGTAACAAGACCATACCGATTAGCTCCATCCATGGTCATAATTGGGCCTTTAACAGTTTGTCCTCTTACTTCCTTGTCCGATGTCTCTGAGTGATACTGGATAAGCATAGGGCTAATCAGACAATGCTCATTTTTGCTCACAATAGTTGTCAGAGGTTCCCTCACATCTTTACTTCTGTCTGCAGTAAATCCAGTCTGCCCGATTTGAACCATATATGGTTCAACAATCCCAAATCCGTGCTTTCCCGTTATTGTTTTCAGTGGCTTGTTCATACTACTGCAATAATCTGACTTCGCACCACTATGATTTACCTGAACAATAAACGGCTCGGTATTATCAAATACAAACTTTTTCAACCCTCTTGCTATTCTCTCCATTGTTTTTGGAGCTAAGGGACGAACTGCACGAATCCCATACTTTTCTTTTATTTCTTCCGCCGTATCAAAAATACTTGGACACGGACGGCTAAAATCAATTTGAGTATACGCACCAACATAACTTTTCAACATTCCACTCTTTACAGCTTCACTGCTTGCTGGCGCGTGTGTTGGCTTAGGCCATACAATTGGTTTACCATCACGCCTTGCAACCATAAAAAAACGTTTTCTCATGGTAGGGGCTCCAAAATCAGCTGCTATCAACTCTTTAAACTCCACTTCGTAACCTAAATTACACAAGGCGCATACAAACTTTACAAAGGTTTTTCCTTTACGTTTCGGGTCTGGCTCCATTACTTGAAGCTTGTGAGGAACAATTTCATTTTTCTCAGCCAATCGAATTCTCGTTTTTCCATCCTCTAATTTGCTTTTCACAAAAATACGTCCTGTATCCTTATCACGCTTTGCTCTAAGCGGGCCCCAAGTCCGAAACTCTTCCACATTCTCCAACATAATTACATCCGGTCGCACTGTTGATGCCCAACGAACCACAACCCATGCCAGCGCACGTATTTCCTTTTCTACTGGTGTTCCACCTTTTGCCTTACTAAAATGTTTACAATCCGGAGAAAACCATGCCAATGCCACAGGATAACCATTACAGGCTTCTACTGGATCCACATCCCATACACTTTCACAATAGTGTATGGTGTTCGGATGATTCGCCTTATGCATTCTGATTGCCTCTGGGTCATGATTGATTGCTATATCAACACTGCAACCTGTTGCAAGTTCAATACCAGTGGATGCTCCACCTCCACCAGCAAAATTATCAACAATTAATTTTCCGTTTATCATCTTTCCGAAAGGAACCTGGCGCGCTGTTATCCGGATAGGTTCCAGCTCCTTTCTGTATAATAACTTATAAACTCTCTTCCTTCCCCTTCGGTTGCTTCACCCTCTGCCCACAATTCGGACAACACGGCCACAACTCACCTGGATGATGCCTCTCCACATCAAAACTCCCACACCTTGGACACATCGGTGCATAATCATTCCATGAAACATCAATTTCTCTCGCCTTTGCTTTTCCAAGTGCCACTTTCATATACTTAATCTTGGCTTTATTCCTCGCCATCTCTATCGACTTCACTTTCAGCTTATAACTTTTCATCAATCAATTCCTTTGCTGGCAATGGAGCCAATGGTTGCCATGCAACTACGGGAGCTTTGATATCCCACGAATCACGAGCAAGTGAGTACCGTGCCAGACATCTACAATAATCACTTCCAGGAAAACCAATCAGCACCAGATATTCATTTTCCTCTTGGGGTAAATCATCCATACAAAATATCCACTCTGATCTAGTCTCCTTTTTAAGAGCTGCCACTTCCTCGCACTTCTCTTGGTACATTCGATCTATCTCCACCATTTGTGCCGGAGTCAATCCGGTTGCCCTGAACGATAACAACTCTTCCAAATAAAGTGCTACACTGAAATGCTCAAAATATGATTTACTCTCTATGCCCTTCTTAAATTCCTTTGCCGTCTTTTCAATGCCTTTGCATGTCAATCTACAATGCTCCAACAACTCTTCTATGCTCAATCGCATCATGCTCACTCCTCTCCTCGATATGTTCCATCTCTTTTTGCCAACAGTATAACTTGATACCGTTTTAGTGCTTCCAGTAAAACTTCATATTTTTTCTTGAGTTCCGGTTTCTCCCCCAAAGCAAACGCGTGAATATAGGATTGATGTTTCTCCATCTCCTTCTCTATGACATCTAAAGCAAATGAAATATCATCCATCGATTCCACGCTGGTCTTCTCCTCTGAGAACTCAGACTGTGCTTCTTCCTGCACCACTTCTATCTCCACTGCGTAAGCGTGTTCTTCCTTTTGCGCCACCTTTGGCTTCTCTACTTTCTTTTCTTTCATCTCAGCTGCCATCTTTTTTACATCACTGGACAGCAGCTTGTCATCTGCGATTACTTCGCGTTGTTTCTCTTCGGGAAGTTTGGACGTCTCGTAGGCTTTTGAGAAATTCAGCTCTCCACGCTCCAGAGCGTCCTTTCCTTCTTGCGACAGATTATTATTGATACTCTCCACCTGCGCCATCTTTGTGTGCGATATGCCAAGAGTATCCGCGATATAATCTCGCATCTTACCAGGAATTTCTAAACCATCTTCCTCTTGAAGCTTCTTTATGTACACCTTCATCATCTGCGCTTGCTTCAACAATTCAAAGCTAGTCAATTTACGTGTGAACGCATTGGCAGAAAGAAGCGTCAACATAAACATATTTTCCGACATTTCTTTTGCAAGACAGCGAATTTCCTTAAAATCCTCGTAGCCGGCTCTCTTGTTCCGAAGCGCTGCTTCTCTTCGGCGGTGTCCTGAAATAATACGATCCACACCATTCACACGACCTACCACAATAGGATCAATCAATCCAACCAAACGCATGTTGTCGGCAAGTTCCTCGATGTCGCGAAGTTCATAAAAATTCTCTTCGGATGGAACCAATTGTTCTGGATCCAGCTTCATCTCTGTATAATCCTCGGTATTGATTGCTGTCATTCGACTTGTAGAATTCAAGCGTGACGATACAGAATGTCTAGGCATCTGCATCACCACCTTCCTCGATTATCGCCAGATACTCTTTTACAACTTTACGATAATCTACCGAAGCAGCGCATCGTGGGCTATACTCAGCTATGAAATCCCTCCAGAAAGTAGCACCAACCACCTTTGCCGAATGGCGCACTTTTGTTTCAAAACATGGATAACTGCTATATGCCAAAGTCACACATCCGGCATCAATCATCGGATCTCTCTGGTACATGGTGACGAGACAATGCACATCACACGTTGCGGTACCGAAATCACGAACCTCATCCACAATCTCCATCAACTCTTCCATGCCATCAAGTGCATTTTTGTCAATCTTGATTGGAATGATAACATCATCTGCAGCGCACAAAGCATTGATCACATTCAATCCGATACCCGGCGGGCAATCGATGATGCAAAAATCATATTCTGATGCCAATGGCTCCAATGCTCGACATAGCTTCGTATTTTGTTCATCCGTCTTATTGGTCATCAGCTCTGCACTAGCATCTTCCAAATTCAGATTGGAAGGAATTAAGTCAATACCGTTCACCGTAGTCGTACAGAGTGCCTTGCGAATATTCCATGTTCCGCTTGGTTCCTTCATCACATCTTCCATACTAGGCGAATCATAATCATGAAATCCAAAAAACTTTGTACAGTTCGCCTGTGGATCATTATCAACAATCAATACCTTTTTCTCATATCTCCGAGACAGTTCATGTGCCATGCTCAGAGTGGTCGTGGTTTTCCCCACGCCGCCTTTCAAGTTTATCACTGCTATTGTTTTCATCTGTTCCTCGCTTTCTCCTGCTATCGCAGTTACATGCCTCCCCTGGGTCCAGATGCGCACCACATTTGTCACAAACATAGCGATTATACATTTGCATTCTCTCCTTTCTTGTGTTATAATGAGAACACGAGAAGAGCTCTGCGTGGTCGCCAAACCGAAGGGGTTCTTCTTTTTTAGTTCCAAGGTGTCAGAATCTGACACCGTTATTCTTTAGATTACATTCTGATACGACTTTTTCTCTTCTGCTCTGATATATGATACAGACACTTCATATGCCGTTCTGATTTCTTCCGTTCCATCTGGAAGTATTTTGCTATATTCCCTGCTTTGAATTCTACCTTGCAAACTCAAGAAATCTCCAATTTCAAACTCCGATGCACGCATGGCATTGTTTCCCCACGTCACACACGGTATGTACGATGTCTTTCCACATTCACGATTCACCGCAAGCATTATATCTGTAATCTCACGCCCCAGCGGTGTAATGCGATATATTGGCTTACGACACAGATATCCTTCTAAACGAATCGTATTAGCATGCGCTTCTACTACCGACGGTTGCATTCGCTCTGCACGGACACTCAAGATAAGTTTGCTCTTGCGCTCTGTATCGTGGATGTGATGATTATAAGACCAATACTGTCCTTGGACGATGAAAAATGTTCCCATCTTCCATTCGTTCTCAATCATATCCTCACGAACCAAAACCGGAATTGTATCCTTAGTTCCACTAGTTCTTGTTACCTCAATGTATGTGCGAAATATCGCCCGATACCCTTCTATGTGGCTATACTCAAATGGAGCCTTCATGATTCCACAAAGTGTCACATCATTTTTCTGTACTAATGTTTCTTGCATCTCTTTTCCTCCGTTTCTTTCTATCACTTTCATGATTTGAATTCGTCTCTATTTTCTTATATTTGCAATACCTCCATACACAGTTAACTTTATAAGAGTTTTTCTTGTAATTTTCATTTGAACAAGTTCCGTTCTGTTTATGGTACATGCACTCTTTACAATAATCTTCGTGTGCAGGATGTAATATTATTTTTGCTATTTCGGCACCTCGCAGTCTCAGTTCAATTAATCAATTCAAATTCTGTATCAAAAGTTTCTATATCACATATAAATCCATTTTTATCCTCATCGATTAGTACAATATCATCATGCCTAAACATGCATCTATACTCATTACCTTTGATAAAATTTGTAAAATTTCTATCTTTCCTCATGATGCGAACATCCCTTTTGGCTTTTGCCTTGCTCATATAATCGCCTCGCTAAATTATTGATTCAAAAAATCCCTTTTGGCTTTTGAAAACTGTTCTTGAAAACGGTCAATGACCCAGTCTTTTTCATAATCATTTCTATTTGCGAATTCAACGCACTGCTCTATTACGTCAACAGCTAATTCTGTGACCTCTTTGAGTGCTTGGTCGTATAAATTATTTCTGCGCATGAAATTTCGCCTCACAATTTCAATTTATTTGCCTAATTCCAACGTTGTAGAACTCTTTCCTCAACCCACGAATGAAACTCATTAAAATACTTCATCATTTCTTCTTTGTAGTAATCAATACTACATTGAATTTCTTCTTTATCCCACTTGTCTACTTTCTTAATATGTTTTTCCCAAAAACATACTTGTTGTAAAGAATCGAGAAAACAAAGTACATTCTCGTGTTCTTTTTCTAAATCTCTGCAGGTATTAATATAGCTTGTTAAATTTGCAGATTGAGAACCTAAACCACTTACGGACATAGGTATTTTTTTCATATCATCTCTAATCTTCCATAATAATTTTTCATATTCTTTTTTCATAATTTCTGTCATTCCCCCAAATCCTAATTCATAATTCTCAATGTTCAAAGCATCCAAGCTGGTGGCTTAAGCCTTCTCGTCGTTTGACGAATCGCCCCTTCAATCTCCTCTTTGCACGTCCTACAATACTTTCCTTCTTTTTGAAAGATACTGTTATTCGCAGTACAAAGATTCTGAGCGGCAGTTTCAGCCGACACCCCCAAATTCGTCGGTTCTATATCATGTCCATAAATCCGAATGGTATAATAGGTGCTTCCTATACATACCTTCCGGCATCTATCACAAATAACTTGTGTCATCATCTTGTTTCCTTTCCGGTGTCAGATTCTGACACCACATGATCCACGGCGGTGCTGACTCCGCCGCAGAACAACATCTGGCGATCATATCACAGACTATATGTGTAAGGTCAAGGATGGTATCTTGCGTAGGCAAGTAAATGAAACTCTGTGATACGAAAATGAGGCGCCGGGATTCGAACCCATCTGCAGCTCCCCTCTTGGAGCTCGCCCCAATATCTCTAAGCTGGAAAATGGGAATATAGTCTCTGTGTCAAATCATGTAACAAAAAAGATTCACTATAATGATCGCCCTGCACCGTCACAAAGAAACGATTCTTAAAAATAACAGTACCAGTGAACAACCCTTGTGCCACCATTCCCTCCGAATCAAAAACAGAATGTCTCAGTTGTACGACATCTCCTATCTTGATTTTACGCATAATCTGATTGCCCTTGCTCCAAAATTGAAACCATTCTTCCTTCATCTTACGCTCACGGCTTGGTATCTCCATACTGCCCCACCTCCTTGGTATACATCTGGTCAAGTTGCTCCACGTTGTTCCAGTCTCTGCTTCCAAACCACATCATAACAACCAGCACACTTACAAATGCAACGACGTACTTTGCCATTTCAACGTATCTTCTCAATGTTCTTTTCATGGGTATGCTCCTTTCTTTCAAAAGGGGCACGCGGGACTTGAACCCGCTCACTGATGTTCTACCACCAGCGTGTATCGTCAAATGCCCATGTTCATTTACAATCTGGTGCAAGGTAAAAAGCGGAAGGAATCTATCAACAGCAATTGTACGAATTCACAAAAAACCTTGCACCATAGGAAACATGCGGGAGTCGAACCCGATACGCCCTCCCTCGGGCCATGTTTCATTTCTCTCAATAGGTACTGTAGTACATATTCAAAGAAACAAAATCTATACTACAGTATCTATCGAGCCACTTTTAAAGCTTCGTCCTTTTCATTCTTTTCCATGTTGAGACGTGCTTCCAAAAAGGATACGCCAGCTTCAATCAAGATGATTGATTGATCATCAAGATTCTTTATCATGCTAAATATATTGGAAATGCGTTCATTGTTATCTGCCATCTCATTCACCTCCTTCTGGTGTCAGATTCTAACACCGATGTGTGTCTTTGTTAATCTGATTAACATTATAGGTTGTTTAACTAACTTTGTCAATATTTTTTTGTTGACGTAACAAACTTTTTTTGTTAATCTGTAACTGAGGAGGTGGAAAATTGAATAATAGAATTAAGGAAATTCGAAAGTCAAATAATCTTTCTATGGAAAAGTTTGGAGAAAAAATCGGCATTACAAAATCTTCTGTCAGCTTGCTCGAATCTGGAAAAAACTCTCCTTCTGAACAAACTGTTAAGCTTATCTGCCGAGAATTCGGTGTAAACGACGAATGGTTAAGATATGGTACCGGCGATATGTACCTGGTACCAGAAGATGAAACTGCTACTCTCATATCAAATCTGATTGAGAACCTAGACTCGCCATTTTATTCCAACATCAAACACATTTTAAAAGTATACGCTACGCTGGACCCAAAGTCACAAGATGTAGTAGATGATTTTGTGAAACGAATTTTTGAATCGAGTAAAAAGTAAAAAAGCACCTCTTTGGAGGTGTATTTTTTATGGGAAATTTAACGTTACGCGAAAAATCCATAGCGTTACGCACAAATTTCTCCATATCTCTTTACAGATTATGCCGAAAAATATATAATTTGAAATAAAAAGCATTGGGGGAATTTACCATGGATAACAAAACAAAAAGAGTGCATCTTGCTTTTGGAATTGCAACATTGCTCGTATTGTGTGTAATATTTTCTAACTTTTCGAAAGAGGAAAACACAACTAAACAAACAACAAGCCAGACGTCCTCTAGAAAAGCAGAGTACTCCACAACCTCTACAAGCAGTCCGACAAATAGCAATGTAAAAGAGGATTCGGATACTGGTGCAACAAGTGCTCCGTTGGATTCTGCTGAAACCGACGCACCAAAAAAAGAAAAGAACAAGAAAAAAACTAAGAAGCAAAATAAGAATTCCGCTTCCACCAAAACGATCTATCTGTATTTAAAGAATCTTTTAGAGTCTGACGAAAATCCCTATAACTGGGTTGACACGGGAGACGATTTGGAAGCTTGGCAAAAAGCTTGTGACGAATACGAGAAAAATGCAACAAAGAAAACCGCTAAAAAGTTCGGACTCACAGTGAAACAAGTAGACAAAATCTATTCCGATGAAGTTCTTGCAAATCTCAACTTAGATTGAGCATAAGCATCAGGACCTGACATCCATATATATCTGGATATTTATTTAAAACATACAAAGGAGGATTACATATGCCAAACTCAACATCAAATAATACACCCAAGCGTAATACTAGTAACGGTGAATTAAGACACCATGACAAAAGTGGTGGAACCTTCACCCGAAAGACCTCATTAAAAAATGGTGCCCGAAATCCATCCGGACGACCACCACAACCACCAAAAAAATAGCTTTACGAAGAAAAATGCGGTAGAACATTATGTCCTATCGCACTTTTCTTTTAACTAATTATATCCATACATTTTATCATATTTTTCAGTAGTATAAAACTTAATCAACACATCGTTGGACATATCATAATATTCATGTCGCGTATAATCAAATACCCTATCTTCCAACTTTTTATCTTTATCCTCTCGAAGGATTTCCTTGATGTGCGCTGTACTATGAACCAGTATCTCTTTTTTCTCACAATTGGGAGCTGGATACATTTCTATGATTCCTGCCGTAATCACTTTTCCACCTTTAACAATTTCAATCACTTGACGTTCCTGCTCACTAAGAAACTCATCAGTCTCAAAAATATTGCTCCACACATCATCAAACTCACACTCTTTAGGTCTCTCAAAAAAGGGATTCAGATACTTGTTATGGAACCATTTTTTCACACATTTTGCCACAAATAGACCAAATAACCCAATAACACTATTGATAAACGTACTAAACACGTATCTCCCCATAAATGATATGTAATCGAATTCTTTTAACAAATTTGCATCTTGGTATATCAAATATTGTGACATTATTGATATCTCGTTCCTGTAACAAATCGCTGTACATAAAAACACAACAACCGCAAATGCAAAGCACTCCGCTAGCTCAATTGATTTATCTTTATATTCCTGGGGAACAAATCGTACATATCTTTGATACAATACATAAATCGAGGCCGGTACCAAAAAGACTATGATGAAATATATGTTCTCAGAAAAAAACATTAAGACTCATCTCCATTCTTATCAAGTATATTTATACATTTCCATGCTATCACATTATTTTCCAAAGTACAAGAAAAACAAGTCACACCACTATTTTTCAGCCACATTACAGAATATGTCCTAGTAACTATGTGAGAGTGTCAGAATCTGACACCGTCCGCAAACCGTGAGCAGAAAAAGGACGCCCGAAGGCGTCCCTTTTTAGTTCCAATCAATATCATCATGTGAAACGGTTTCGTCATCATTATCCGCTTCTTCAAGCCTTGCTCGTTCCGCCATGGTCAGTTTTGTAAAATCTGGATCCCATGCAAGAACACATTCCTTAAAACTTCTTTTACTGCTCCACTCATTTCGTTATCTCGCATATTACGAAATAGATGGCGTCCTTTATGAATTTACTCCCAAAGAAAAAGATAATAAAATTACCAATTTATTAAGATAATATGGATACGCAGACTAACTACCCAGTTTTAAGGAATTAGAATCTGACAGCGCTTCCTTATAAAAATCCTCTCTATAAAGATATTTTTCAATATATTTATACTTTGTTCACATTTTTATGCTAACATACTAGTATTAAAACAAATTTGGGAGGATTACTATCATGGCTTTTTTAGATTTCCAACTTTCAATTTTCTGTAACCAAAAGATTGATGCAACACCTGAAAATAGTTACAACATAATGAAAAAAATAAATGATCTTGGAGAATATGTATATCTACCAAGCGTTTCACAGGAACAGAATTATAACATTTTGGATGGTCGAATTCAAAAGATTTCTAATTTAATATTTATAACGAACAATCAGAAAAGTCAGATTAATTGTATGACTGATCGAATCGATGTGATTATACGATATAACGAGAATCTTGGTGAAGATTATCATGACAATGATGCTATTTATTGTATTAATTTATTAAAAACGTTGGTCGATGAGTACGGTATAACCGCGAATCGTCTAGCAATAAATGTTAATATGCTAGGTGAATCATATAAAGTAGGACTTGATAAAACGAACATTAGTGAAAGTTTAATTCTATCCTTGGGATTTAATATTGGTAAGCCTGTAAAAGAGTGGTCAACGAGATGCAATGTAGCACATACTATATATATAAATGAGCTAAGCGAAGAATTAAATATTATTTCGGAGTTGACAGAAGTCAAGAAAAATGGTACAGATGAAAAGAAAATCATGTATCATATTGACTTAAATACAAGTCACACAAATAATATGTTTAGATTCAATGGTGATCACATTAGCCCTTTTGTTGAACAAGGAATGTCTATTGTTAGTGAGTTAAAGTCCAATTTTGAGGAGATGAAAGTGAATGGGTGAAAGTTTATATTACATTGTACCAACAGATACGATTTCTGGACATACAATTGCAATGCAAAAAGAAGATTCTACTTCTTTAATATGTAGTATATCTGTCAGGGACGGAAGGAGTAATCCGATTTCTTCTTCGACTGTAAACAATTCCAAAAAACTCGATTCCCCTTTTCGAGAAGATTTAAAAAAAGTCAAACAGAAAAACAGAGAAAAATTGGTATCTCGTTTATCCAAAGAACTGTCCCAAGAATTAAAGTACTTTGTCCCTGATGAAATAAATATGTCGGGTGCTGAAAGAAAAATGCTCTATATAGAGGAGCATTATTCTTTAGATATATTAGGGGATGTTGTACAATCAATATACCTTGAATATAATGATTACCCCGAAGTATTGGTTGGCATCTGTGATGCCCTCAAAAAGTTTGAACTAGAAGAAGTCAAACCTTGGGGACCGACCATGTTAATGGGTTTATTAAATCACAAAAATGAGACTGTAAAAGAATATGCTTTGAATGTTGTTGAAAATTGGGCTGACATATCACTGTTGCCAGTACTTCGAAACCTTGATTGCACTTCTGGTTGGTTAAGAAGTTATGTTAATGATATTGTTAGCGAATTAGAGGAAATGAAAAATGTACATTAGAAAGTTATCAAAAAACTCGACTATATATAAACTTCAAGAAAACGAAGATGTTAATAATCTTGATGCTGACATTCTCAAACAAGAATTGGCCACATCAGGAAATACGTTATCCTTTTGGAAATGCGAGGATGAAGCTAACATTGATGATGCCGTAAAAGCGATACTACTCTCTACCACTTCTATTGAATCGTCCCGCTTTATTATACTTGATGATGATTTATTAGAAAAGTATGGTATTGATACAGATGATAAAGCACTTGGAAAAACTGGTTACAAGGGCTTCGAAAATCTACATATTGATTTTTGCAACCTGACATATGAAAAAATTGGCAAAATTCTTGCAATGATGAAAGAAGTTGTCCATGATAAGAAACGTATTCCCCAAATCAAAAAAGAGGAAGTCAAAAAAATTATTCAAGATGTAATCGATGCTGGATTGCTAAATTGGAATGAGATTACTCCCCAACTAAAGCAGAGCATATGCAAGTATATCGTAAAAGAATAACATTTTCCCTCTATGCCGATTTGCTGAAAGGATTATCTCCACAAGTGTTCTCTCTGATTGTTGGTGCAGATTATACCTTTTCATATCAGATTTTTAATAAGCCAAAAAAGAAAAAGTAACTGTCAGAGCCTAAGACTAGACAGTTACTTTCTTTTGTATTGTGTCATTTTTTCGGTGTCAGATTCTGACACCTCACAACGCATACAGACACCCCATTTTCATCGTATGTTCAAAAATGATCATTATTTTCTTTCCCGCTCAACAGACATACTATGTATAATGCACGTCCAAAAAACAATACACACTATGCGCATTTTTCTCTTGACATTTATACATATAGTGCGTATAATATAATTAGAAGGAGGGCATAATATGAGAGTAAGAGAAATTGAACGCTTACTACTTAAAGACGGATGGTACTTAGTGAAACAAGTTGGTTCACACCGACAGTACAAACATCCGACTAAGCCAGGAAAGGTAACAATCCCTTGGCACACTGGTGACCTCGACAAAGGTACCGCTAAATCAATACTTAATCAGGCTGGGCTATAAAGCCCACCTGCATTAAGATTTAAGGAGGAATCATATATATGAAACTAATCTATCCGGCAATTTTTACGCCGTGTGAGGAAAAGGAAGGCTATACGGTCGTCGTTCCCGACTTACCAGGTTGCGTCACAGAAGGCAACTCTCTCATTGATGCAATTGAGATGGGAACCGATGCAGCCAGTGGATGGATTCTGGGAGAACTCGAAGACGGAAACGATATCCCTAAACCATCCCAGCATCATGAGCTTCATCCGCAAGAGGGAAGTTTTATCAATCTTCTTGTCCTGGACATGAATGCTTATTCGGAGAAATATGGAAGCAAAACCATTCGGAAAAACATCACAATCCCCGCTTGGTTAAATACGTATGGAGAAAAGCACAACATTAACTTTTCCAAAATCCTGCAGGATTCCCTGTTAGAATTGTCACAGAATGAAAAGTAATGAGCATCCAAAAGAGCGGTGTCAGATTCTGACACCGCTTCTTTTTTTACCATTTCCCACCTCATTTTTCTTGATGTCGCTTAATAAGATTATAAATAATAATCAAAAAGCCTCGATCTGATTCTTCTAATTGCTGAATGAGTGCAATCGTCATCTCTTTCAATTTGTCTACTGAAATCATTCTAATCCCCCTTTCACAACTTCAATTGAAATCGAAGAATATTAGTGCAAAAAAATAGAGAGGTGTCAGAATCTGACACCTCTCCATTTTATAGAAAGAGTTATTAAATTGTAATCCAGCCATGGTTCATGCACGCGCTACTTTTTACTATATACTCTTAAGCAATCTCTTTAATGCCTTTTCACCAAGCTTTCCAGTAGCCAACCATCCATTACTCTTTCGGAATTTGTTGACCGCTTTCGTTGTATCTACCGTCCACTTTCCTGTAATTGCTTTGTTGTAATAACCCGCTTTTTTGAGGGCTTTTTGTACCGCCTCTGTAACATACTCGGTATTCTTTGATTTTGAAAACACCTTGTTAAATGTTCCCTTCACTTGGAAGTGTGGCGAATCCGGGGAAGTCTTCCAATTCGCTCCCGCTTCAAATCCGTACTTTTGCATGACCTTGATAATTGTTTTCGTGTCCTCATCGTTGCTATCCCAAATTGCTTTCCCATTACGCATTGGAATAACATCTACTGCTTTTTTCTGAATGTGAATACTGTCGAGTGTCCAGGTTACTTTTGTTAATTTCGGTTTTGCATACTTTGAAGCCTTACTTGCCGACATACCTGCTGCCTTACACTGCGAAATTGTACGTCCATTTCCATACAACATACATTGACGCTCTTTTGTTCGATATGTCTCAACAACAAGAGGTGTCACGCCTTTTCGCTTGATTTCTGCAAGGGCAAGAGCAAGCATTACTTGTACTAATGGATTTAATTGTTCTGTGTCACGACATTGTGCCGTTGTTTCTGTGTTTGCCATGTTCTTATTCCTCCGTTTCTGTTTTTCTCATATTGCAACGCTCTTTCAAATCACACGCCTCGCAATTCTGATTCTTGCAGACAAGTGTATTGATTTTGTTTTCAAGCGTGTTATCACAAATCCTCAACATCTTAATCAGCCATATTGGTACTTTATCCGGGAACATTACATAAAAGTTTTCTACGATACTAGTAAATTCATTTACTAGAAGCACCGCCATTACATACCAACCAATAAACATCGCATAATCCAATTTCCAGCCGATTTGTGCGCCCATTTCACGAATGCTATAGCCGATTAGAAATGTGGTTCCAATCATCACAAAATACATTACTTTCTTGATTATCCCAAGAGTTCCCGTCTTGCTGTCCCAGTCCTTTGTAAAAAAGGCTGCCTTCGCCCATCCTGTTACATAATCGATTACCACTGCTGACATAAAAAGAATAAGCAACGTAGGAACTTTATCAAAAAGCGCCGCCATTGCCGTTAATACTGCTGATATACTCATTTCTGTGCCTCCTATGTTTTTTAGTAAAAATTCTTTTAGTCCTTTCATAGTCGTCTACCTCCGTTTCGTTTTCTTTTATCCGTTCAAAATTGATAAGGATGTACTACTGTCCTAAATCAATTAATATCTCTTTTCCGTCCTTGAATGCACAAATCATGGTTATGTCCTCCACTTTTGCATCTGGATATTTCCTTAGAAATTCCGCAATAATTTCGTCTTTTTCTGTGCTTTCAAGAATGATTCCCGTAGACATACCATCTATATTTGCTTCAATGGTTGAAAAGCTCATAATAATTACACCCCCTTACCACCCAAAAGTTACCGAACCTTTATAAAGATGTACTTGCGCCCATTCTAAACATTTACTTGCATCACTACCAGTGTATATTTTTAATGATGTTCCACCTTCACTAAACACAACTTTTGTTCCTGGAATATCTGGACATAACCACGTGTCCATTCCTGCTTTACATAATGTCATTCCACTATACACAGTGGTACTATCGCTACGCTTGCATTTATACACAATCGCAATATACTCGGGACACCCTGCCAAGATGGCATCTTGAAAACCTGTGTATTTTTCCAAACCGAATGAAGCATTTATTGCAAGATTTCCGTTTTCAAATGGTTTATATGCATTCGAATAATCTGAATCTTTCATTGATGTGTATGTGTTAAATGCTTTGCATGGATATGTTCCAGTAACCTTACTACCGCTTACATAGGCGGTCTTTCCTGCTTGTATCGCACTAGCGGCGGCAGTTGCACTTGTTTGTGCTGCAAGCGAATTAGCAATAACTTTCCCGCTTCCGTCATGATACCCTTTGGGAATAGTATAGGAACCACCACAATTCAAAGTTTTTTCTACTGTTCCTCGATTTACCATGGTTCCAGTTATCTTTTTCCCACCACTGTAAGCCGTCTTGTCACTTAGAATATTAGAAGCGGTGGCGGTGGCATCCTTGCTTATGCCAGATATGTTAGTTGCCATAGTTTCAAAGGTGGCATCTGACTCTGTGCTGACACCCATAGCAGTGATGGCAGACGCTACAGCACTTTTCCCATCACTGACAGATTTTTTTAATTCATTAATCTGCTCAGCCACTAACTCCATCTCTTCTTCATATTGTGCACTTGGCACATAAGCCTCACTACTTTCCTGGATAACCACATTTGCACTAGAGCCCACATAAGATTTAATCGTAAATGTGGCTGTCGTTGGCGATGCTTCATCATAGGCTGGCATATGAACTGCTGCCACTGCCTTGGTGATACCATACAACACTTCCTCTTCCTCATTACTTGCACGAGCAAATATACCTATTTCTTGGATGTAATACTCTTCCTCAAGACCAGTTCCACTTTCCGGGATAAAGTTCGTCGCCACAAAAGAAAGCTTTATATTTGAACCATCTCTCTTATATGCACTAATGGGAAAACTCTGTATTTCATTTCCAAGCTGAGTAAGTGTCGTGAGGTCGATTTCATCCCCATGAATTCTATCTCCTGTCCCAGCTCGCGTGATAACAAGATCACACTCTCCCATCTGTACACGACTTAGCAGCACTCTTCCCTGTTCCGTTAAAAGAACATTATTATATCTCGCCATCTTCAACCTCCTCACACGATATGTTGATTATTTCCTCTACTGTCACACCGCCCGCCATTTGGACATCAAACTCCAGACTGTTCACAATCTCAATATGTTCCAATGTAGAAACTGTATTTTTGACCTTGCTAATTACACTTTTATACAAAGCCAATGTTTCCTCAGACACGTTATCCGTAGTGCTAATCCGAAAATAGTATGGCGCACCGCCGTATTCATGCCACGCCACCACCTTAGCATCACCAAATACGGTTTGAGCCATCTCCTGAACCGCCTCTGTCGTCCCAGCCTTGATTCGATAATAAATTGTATCTCGGATTAGCTTAACCTTTATCTCGCGCGGCAAGTCGGACGAATAGTATAATGTTTTCATTTCTGCAGCACACAGATCCAGGATGGCATCTGGCAATCGTTCCAGATTTTTATATATCATCATTCTCTCTGCATAATCGCATATCATTCTTCGTACTGTTCGAGTAGCCAGCGAATATGCACGAAGCTTAACCGTGTCCGAAAAAATATCTGGTACAATATCACACAAAAGTGCATCCTGTAGTTTAGTCACTCTCAACACCTCCATAAATCACGCTCTGAGTCCCACTAAACGTAGCCACTGCACTCTCAGACACTTGCGAAAACACCGGTTCTGTGATTACCGCACGTTTTACACCAACACTTTTCAATAGCACAAGCAATTCATCCGGATTGATGTCTCTCCCAATCTTGCTTCCTTGCCAGCTAATATACGACTGTATTGCAAGTTCTGCAGCTGTGCATATCTCCGTCACTCTGTTTTTATTCGAGTCGCCTATATAGTAAGTCACATTGATGTCATATGAGGTCTGATTTGGGGCTTGCACATTAACCGCTGTGCACAGTGTATTGATAGATGGTTGCATCAGATGACTCTTGATATCTGACAATTCCTTTTCATCTGGAAGACGTCCACCTTCCATCAACACCGTAATCGTTGCGATTCCACTTCCTGGCACCGTGTCCGGACGTACATCTTCCACCTCTGAATTAAAATCCTTCACAAGAGCAACCCACGCATCATCCGGGCCAGCCACCGAATACTTATCAGGTGCATTGTAAATTCCTTCGGCATATTCTTCATCGCTTTCTTCATCCGCTCCACCAGAGCTCTTCGTGACATTTGATACGCCAGCTATAAAACCAGTTGGAGTTACTAGCGTGGCGATTTCCCCTGCAGCATACTTATTTCCATCAAGCCCTGCTGTTGTAGCAATACAACTGACTTCCACGCTTGTCTCTCCAATTGGAATTTCTGCATATTCTTCTGTCGCAAAAAATATCTTTTGATCCGCTGTTACCAGTGTCCCTTGTGGAATCGGTTCGACCTCTTCTCTTGCCTCAGCTAGTGTAAATCGAACCAACACCCTAGCTTGTCTTGCAAGATTACGAGGACGATTCTTGAAAACTCCCATATAGTCCATATAGTCACCATATGCATATTTCAAGTGATTCATTTTCCCGCCTTTGTCAATATACGATAGCGTTTGCATATCCAACACCGCTTGTGCCATCAATAGTATTCGAATCGGATCACTACGTTCCAGAATCACTTCTTGCCCCGTCATTTCCTTATATTCTTTCTGATACTCTTCCATGAGCATATTCTTTACATCTTCCAAAGTAAGATTATCGATATAAGAGATATCCGGCAGTGACTCAATTGCACTAATACCCATGTTCTAGCCTCCTCTACTCATCTTCCTCATTGTATTCTTCCTCATCATACTCCTCATTCCAGCCAACCGTTATCTTTGGCTTCATGCAGCCATCCATGGTATGTTCAAAAGAGATATCCAACACCTCTATCTGAGGAATATACTCTTCCGTCTTATTGTATACCTCCAGCGCATATGTGCTTTCTGCTGTTTCTGGTAACTCGTCCAAATACTCGTTTGACAACCCAAAATTTCGATCTCCCGGACAAGTTCCTGCCACTGTTGCATAAAGCGTTTCTAACTGTCTGCGATACAATTCAAGCGTCTCTGCTTCCTCATAATCAAAAAGCAAAAGTGGTTCTTCAATCATTGCCATATTACAAATACTCCTTCATCGTGATATCCACATCTGCACTCACGAGTTTTCCATCCTTTATGATGTGATTCCATGATTCGGATGCATGAGTGATCAGATACTTGTGCTTTCCAATCTTCTTTGTGCCGATGATAAAATATCCTAGTTTACCAAGTCGGACGCACGATTCCAACTTTTTCAGCATCTCTCTTGGCTTTACTCCTAAACCAGCCGAAAAACGTATTGTAAAATTCATCTCGGACAGTGACGGACCATTAAATTCCACCTTCTGTTTCTTCGATATCCGTTCATGCTCTGTGATTCGATTGGAAACATCACGATGAAAATTTTCAAACGTCAAATATTTTACTCGCTTATCTTCACTGCCCGCACTAGGATTAAAAAACACCTCAAAAGTGAGATGTTTCCCAAACTTGCCTATAACCATTCTGCCCACTCCTTATGGATGATTTTTCTTGTTCCAATATCCTCCCAACACAATTCCATCTTTCTTTCCGTTCAGTGGCGCCACAATCACTTTGTCTCCTACCTTCGGAAGTACATTCATTGGATTGGCAAGAATCGGCATTGGATTAGAAGCTTCGCCATTCTTGGAATATACTACTGTAGCCATGCCTTTCTCAATATTGGTAATCGTTGCTGTCCTCATTATTCGGTCACCCTCTTCTGAACTTTATGCATTGATAGTTGTGTCGTAAATCCGCCCGCACCATCGATATCGTGATGTACCTCATCTATGAAATACTTTCCACTCAACCGATTCAATCCTTTGATTCGAACAGTATCGGTTTCATTGTATCGTGTGTTTCCGCGAATTGATATTGTTAATGTCGTTGTCTTTTCATTCTCTGTGTTTAGAGCAGCTAACGCCTTTCTCCGTGCTTGTGCGACACTGTCTGCACTGCCGTTCACGGTAAGCCATCGATTCCCTACTCCAACCTTCACCAATGTGTCATTATCGGAATCTGCTTCTGTGTATTTCATTTTTGCCCCCGTGTAGCTACCACACAGGTTTGTCTCATAATCATAGTTCTTTATCATACGTTTGGTGATTGTTCCAACCACCGCCTTGGCTTCATATTTTGCCTTTGAATAGATGATAAGTTTTCCCTTAAACATCTTGATTCCATAAGCATACTCGTGGCACAAGCCTGTTAAAAAAGCGCAATCCGTCTGACCGTCTTGCTCTACTGTACCAACAGAAAAATCATCGCCATCAAACACAAGTTTCATCTTGTATCGAGATGTAATCTTTTTGGCAATTTCCTTCAACGTCGCATTTTTCCACGATTTATCCCGATCTGTAGCACGAAAAGATGAAGTTTCCGGAATCGATGTCGCTCCAATCGTGCAAAGTGAAGGTGGTCCAGAAAAACCAATACTGTCAACCAGAAAACTACCGCATGGAAACCGCTTTGAACTCTGTCCTTTCTTCCACGCTTTCATCATAATAGCAGCAGCAATCTTGTCTTTCCTTTTGGGAAACCACTCCTTTGACCAACGCCCATCACTATTTATCAACGTCAGCTCCACACTGTCCGCTTCCCCGTCTGCCTTTCCTGTAAACGAAAATCGATTAAGGAAACTGCGTATTTCTTTTGGTGATTGTTTTTTCTGTTTTTCCGACAGCTTTTTCCCATTGCTAGAATATATCAGATCGGGGTATACCCGACGTGCTCTAGCATAACTTGAAGACACCTTGGTTTCCTTCAAGCGGACAGAACTCACTTTCTTACCATTGCTCATCCTCTTCCTCCTCAAACTCATCCAGGCCATCCTCTTCATCATCCAATCCTTCACGCCAAGATGGCATCTCAATCTGCGTATCGTCAATCTCTGGAATATCAATCTCAATACCATCTGGGAAAACAACGTATTCAATGAGATCAAAGTTGTTCTGCATAAGTACATCCATGTAATTCTCAGAACCCATTTGTTCAAATGCAATCTTGTCCCACATATCGCCTGCTGATGTAATATACTTCATGCCACTTCCTCCTACTGCGCCATGTTAAAACGCTTATTGTCCCGATACTTTTTCTTAAGCATCTTGTCAACCTCTTTCTCAACCATAGACGCAATATTCTGTGCATCCTGTCTGTTCGCACTTCCCGATACATGAATATGAAATACCGGAGAGATAACGGTACCCTCGTTTGAATTACCTGCTCCCATAAGTTTTCCGGTAGCTTCGTATAACCGACGTGAACGCTCACTTCCATCAATTGGAATAATCGCCTCTGTCTTATTGTTTTCTGACACCATGGCCAGATGCTGTTTGTTACTAATGATACCCGAGGCATGACCTGGTAATGGCGGGAACAAAACAGATGAAGAACTTCCTTTTTTGTTACTTGTTGCCTTTTGAGAATTCGTATTTCCTGCGCTCAAAGAATACGTACCATTAAGCATAATTGGAACATTCAAGGAAATACCTGCTTTCAACTCGCTTTGCATTGTGTTCCGAATTTCTTTGCTAGCCTTTTCGCCACCTTCTTTTGCTGGATTAAGTAAGATATCTGCAAAATCAATCTCATTAGCATTTTTACCTTGTAAGTTTAAAGCCACAGAAACTTTTTCTTCCTTATTGTTCTTTGGATTAAGATACTCATTTGCTGCTTCTTGTGCTCCAGTATTGGCAATTTCATAAATGTTTGGCTGATTTTGTTGTTTTCCATAAACCCCATTCACAAATGACAAAATAGAATTTTGCATTCCTGGAGTAGCTGCGATACTAATATCTAACAACTTGTTATACAATTCCGTGTCTACTGTTTCCGCTTCTTTGAGCATAGGATCAAGAATTCTTTGGATTGCTGTTTTATCACCCGCGTCATAGTTCCCACTAGCAATAATCTCGCCATACGTATCCATAAGCGTATTATATTGAAATTCCAATGCTTTCTTAGTTGCATTATCCGTTGTATTTTTATAAGCCGCTTCATTTGCATTTTTCTTAGATATATACTCATCTTCTGTTATGTAACCTAGCTTTTTCTGTGCAAGTAAATTAGTATTAGATTCTTGCAAAGCAGATAAAGCGCCTTCATTTACTTTGGCTAGATTTTCTTCAATTGACTCTTGCAATTCTGCAAAAGTTTCTTCGTTCATTTCTTTGCCCGAAAATTCTGCCGCCAATGTTTCCCAGCTAGCCTCTGCCTCTGCACTTGTAATTGCATTTGTAATTTCAGTAAGCTGACCTAATAAGCTATCGATTTCCTCTTGCAAATCAACAGTCAAGCCATCTTTCATAGCTTTTTTCAGCTTCTTATTTATCTTCTTAGACAAATCTCCTGCCTGTTGATCTAGACTAGCATAAAAGGCATTGTTATCTTTGATAATCTGTTTTCCCTCTTTTGAATCTCCAAAGAGAATTTCCGTAGCCACATTAATGGTATATCCATTCTGATCAATAAGCTCCTGCGCTGTGGATATGTATTCCTGAACATTCTTTTCATAATTGCTCATATCCTCATCATCAATCTTTAATCCAACTGACAACTTCCAATCAATTTTCTTAATGGCATCCGAAGCGTCTTCCAAATCTCCCAATAAATCTTCTGATGCATCGATATTATCAAAAAGTTCGCCGACACTTTCCAACTTGCGACTTCCCACAATTTGACTTGCGGCATTATCAATCTCTTTCATAGAAAGAGCGACGTCACCAAAATGTTCATCAAGACTTGCCTTAGCAGCCGCCTTTTCCGTTTCCGTGATTGCGACACCAAGACCAATAATCGCACCAACTGCCAAAGCCCCACCTGCAATATATGGACTTGCAGAAATGCCCTTCATCAACAAATCAATCTCATCACCAAGCTTCGGTATTGCATCAAGTAATTTATACCCAGTAATCGCTCCACCGATTCCGCTTAGTACTCCTGATATCGCTTCTGGATTTTCTAACATCCATTCGCCTGTTTCAATCAATGGCTCTGCAAAATCAAGAACTGCCTCTCCAAAATCCTGGAACTCATCAACAACACGAGCCACATCGATTTCTTCTAGTAACTGTGTGGCATCCTGAACCACATCACGCAATGGTTCCTTGATTTCTTCATAGAGCGCAATTCCTTTTCCTTCCAATGCGGATTGGAATAAGGTAATATCGCCCTCTAGATTGTCCAACTGGATTTGAGCCATCTTCTCGGTGGCACCACTTGCATTGTTAATCTCTTTCGTCAGTTTCTTATAATCTTTCTCCGAGGCATTTACAATGGCAAGAAGTCCTGCCATAGCAGTTTTTCCACCAATAGCCTCCGCATTTGCAGCTTGTTCCTCTTCTGTCATCTTGGAAAATTCTTTTCGCAATGCAGCAACTGTTTTGGACCAGTCCTTCATACTACCATCTGCATTAGCAGTTTGAATCTGCATCTTTCCAGTCTTTTCACCATTTTTAGCGTATGCCTTAGATACAAGTTCGATTCCTCCAGCTGTTTCATTCATAAGCTTACGCAGGGTGGTACCTGCCTGTGATGCCTTAATACCACTATTCGCCATCAAACCAATAGACACAGAAGTATCTTCCACTGAATAACCGAGAGCACCTGCCACCGAAGCAGCATACTTAAACGTCTCACCCATCATAGCCACATTGGTGTTGGATGCCGAACTTGCCTTTGCTAATACATCTGCAAAATGTCCCGAGTCCTCAGCACTAAGGCCAAATGCGGTCAATGCATCCGTAACAATGTCGGATGTACTTGCCAAATCTTCTCCCGATGCAGCTGCAAGGTTCATGATCCCTTCAATGCCACCAAGCATATCTTCGGTTTTCCATCCAGCCATGGCCATGTATTCCATAGCTTGTCCCGACTCCGTGGCTGTAAACTTGGTCGTAGAACCCATCTCTTGGGCTTTCTTGTTCAGAGCCTCAAACTCTTTTTCTGTGGCACCAGAGATTGCCTGCACCGTAGACATCTGCGCTTCATAATCTTTCCCTGCATTAATCGCTGCAGCTGTTGCCCCAGCTACTGCAGCAGCACCGGCAACACCAAGTGCCTTCGCCGCCTTTGTCATATTGTTAAAGGCCTTGTCCACTTTGCCACTAACCGTATTCAGCGAATTGTCTACTTTACCACTTATCTTGATTAAAAGTTCCTTTTCAGTCAATTCCCTCTGCCACCTCCTCGATCAGTTCCTCCAAGTCAATCAAGGGCATATCCATAAAATAATCCATGGACGTGTGTAATCGCACACACAAACTCATGACAACTTTCCTGACACTCTTTGGACTTGTGAATCCTACTCCCAGAAAAAATTCATAATTCGAACCTTGACCTTTCTGGCTTCGCGTATCGGCAACTGCTCAAAGAACTCAATTGGCATCTTTGATGCCTCAGCTGCATACATCAACAATCCATCTGCTGTCAGATCAGCGGTTACACTAGCGATTCCCTTGGCACGCAATCGCTTTTCCACCTCCATCAAATTTTTTCCCGTTAGATTTTCAATTCCTGACAAATCCACTTCTGTGTACTCTTTTCCTTCAAATATAAACGGTTTCTTAAATCCAACTACCAAATCATTTTTCTCTTCATCATTAACTACTTCTTTAATTTCTGACATCGCAGTTATCTCCTTTCACGAAAAAAGCGCGGAGCACTTCGCTCCACGCTCTATAAACCCATATTGATTTTTAACAGAACTTGTTGATTTCTGCCAACATATCCTTTCCATTAACGATATACACTGGATTGAACTTATCCAGCTCCAGCATCGTCTCTCCATCGATCTCGATGAGAATGTACCACAATTCCATCTTAACTTTACTATCTGTACCTTCGCCAATCTTCATCTTGCCACCCGTAAAGGATTTGAATTTCCCTTTCATAACAACACGAATTTGAGTTTGGACAGTAGCACCTGTATCCGATGCCGTATTCTGTTCAGAACCACGGATTGTGATAGAAAGAGGTGTTCCTGTATTCATCAATCCAAACATATCTGTATGTAAGGTTCGGAATGGAACTTCTGTATCCATCGCCTTAAACTGTCCCACCACTGGGTCTTCAATCTCTCCCAAAAGACCTGCACCAGACATAGTTGTCGTCAAGGCTTCGAAGTTTGGCAATGGAATCTCACCACTAATTCCAATAAGCGCTTTGGCATCATTGTCATAAACATTATAGTTACTAATTACCTCTGGAATAATATTTGTATCCATTTTATGTTACCTCCTCTTTATGCGGATAAAGCTTCCTGCAAAATCGTTGGGTCAAACTCCACCTCAAACTTGATGTGTTTTGCCGGCAGATATGTTGCAAGTTTTACACGGAAGGTAAGGGTACCATCCATGATATTTTCAATCGGATTGTCATCCTCGTTGTACGATACTTTACCGCCTGCAATGTAAAGCTTAGATTTCATGGAATTAAACCATACATTTTCATCATCACAGATTGCCTCTAACAAACGGAAATTGCCAAGGTCATCCACTCGTCTTGCTGTAGTCAAAATCAAGTGGTTTCTGTAATAATTGAAAAATCGTCTAGCACAAATCCATCGATCTTTCGGGTCTGTGGTAGTTGGATAAGCAGCGGTATTGTTCCCCCACATCTTCCAACCAGCATAGTTAATTGCCGTTACACCACCGTATGCATTTACATAATTGTTTGCATAAAGCTTGTTGATCTGAATCTCATCACCATTTTCAAGGACCGTTGCTGTAATATTCAACGCTTTGTTGGATGGAGAAAGATTTGGTACATCTCCGTTGGATGCATCCATGTACGCTACTGCTGCCCCATAAATCGCAGAATAGTAATACGTCTTTCCAGCACTCTTTACCTTTGGCCATAATGCAATTGAGTTTGCATCCACAACCCCCTGTGCTTCTTTCTGCTCATGGAAATCTTCACACTTTGTAGCTCCGTTTTCGGAACAATCAATATCAATAATCGAATTCGCATAAAACTCACCACTGATATTCATTGCCGCCATCTGCAGGGCAAGTGAGACTTCTGGATTCTGTGAAAATCCTGGTGCCAAAAGAAGCCCTGGGGTCAACTGATGAATCGGGAACACATCATTCACGCATGAAACACCTGTGTTTCTGCCCTCGGACGCAGAATAGCCACCTACAATCTGAGTAATCATGTCCTCTTTTTCGTAGGAAACCTCCTTCGCTGAGATAGTAAGTGTCTCCGCATTATAGTGTGCGCTACTGCTAAGTAGAGACAACGTTACAATCCCCTTGGTATCCACTGTGAGAATATAGTCAGTATCCTTC
This sequence comes from Eubacterium sp., assembly GCA_045578325.1. Lineage (GTDB taxonomy): Bacteria > Bacillota > Clostridia > Lachnospirales > Lachnospiraceae > Eubacterium_F. The sequence goes on along the minus strand of JAZNJZ010000090.1, from coordinate 48,599 downwards.
GTAAGCTTCTCAGCATCTGCTGATACTTCAATGGTATCAACAATGATATCCGCACTAGCGAAACTGTATTCCTTCGCCTCAGAAGGTTTCCAAGTCACAGTCTCAATTGCTTTGCAATTCTTTTCTGGATCCAACACATTAACAAACACAATCGGATATACATTGTAAAGTTTGCTGGCTTCGATGCTCTGACAAATGGTATACTTGTCCCAAGCTTCACTATATCCCATCTTTTCCACTGCTTCCTCATATGTGTAAGCAACGATTGGTTTGTTAACTTTATCCTTATAATCCTCTTTTGTATGGATCGGTGCTGTACCAAATACAACCTGCAATCCTGATGTTCCAGTCACAGGAACACTCATTCTCGTTGCATTTTCCAACACTTCCACACCATGGTTATATACACCCATTGTTACTCTCCTTTCTTCAACTGGCTTTTAGCTGCTTCATACAACTTACTGATTGCGCCACCTTTTTTCAGTTCTGCAAACTTCTCAGATGCACTACTTACCGGCACCAACAACTCTTTCAGCACAGGAACTTTTTGGATCTGCGCATCAAGAAGAGCACTGCCACCATCACGAAGCACATCTCCGTGATATACAATACCCTTAATGTTTGGTCCCAGATATACGAGTGTTTCCTTTTTCTTCTCCGAAGAAGTCGCACTCGCCTTTGCCATTGTAGTCTTACCCTTTTTTGTGGTGTCAGAATCTGACACCGTCTTTTTTGTTGTCTCACTCAACAGAAATCATCCTCCTTCCGAATCGGTTCAAGTCGAAAATCCATGGACATTGCCCCAAAATAAAATGGATGGTCATCGGTCTCTGCCAACTCCCATTGGATTTCCTTCTCGCAATAATAATTATCCATTCTTGAATTTTTTTGAAATCGTTCTTGTATCTTTTGTATCATGTTTAGAAGATACTTATGTCCATTTCTAATTTCGCTTTTATCATATACACAAAGATACAAAAGGACACTTGCTTGTCCTGCTTCATTCACTGTGCTTGTCTTGCCACCAGCAAGAATCACTTGAATATACGGAACATTGATTTTATCAAACCAGTCTTCCTCTAAGAGTCCACTTTCCAACTCCTCCTGTGTATCTTCGTTATCTCTTGTGTCAAGGATAGGGAGGTATTGTTCGTATATGGTAAGCTTGGACTGCTCTCCATTTCTAGCTGGAAATCTGTCATCTTCAAATATCTTCTCCAGTTCTTTGGCTAAAACTTCTTGCAGAAAATATACTGTAAACATTAGAACCTCCTCAAAACCAAATCAATATGCTTTTGCAAATTATCTTGCAATTTCTCATGTATCTCTGGCTCTAACCTTCCATATATGTTAGCACCACCAAGCATTACCGGAACCGAAGAACCGTATACTTGCCGAATTGGAAAGCGCTTTTTCGACACACGAAAGAAAAGCCCCTTATGACTGACCGTATCCCCATCACCCGTGTGATTTGATACATTAGTCATAAAAGACTTATTTCCTTCCTTGATAATCTGACTAAGCGAGGTGCCATGTAACTGATGCCCCTGTCCAGCTTTCCTCTTCCCATTTTTTCGGACTTGAAAATCACTCAACGGAAGAGGTTTTCCACGAGATGCCAAAATCGCCGTCAACGTTGCATTTGTTGCCGGTATAAGCTTCACCGCTTTGTTTACCTTATTTCGCTTTACCACATAACGTTGCCTAACCTCATTATTCAACATGGTTCGGGTCTGTCTGGCTGTGTCATTAACAGCAATTCGCATAACACGTTTTGCCTCTGGTGCCAGTTTTCCCAACCTCATCTCTAACTCTTTCAGGCCCATTACATGAACATTCATCTGATACATAGCCATCGCCTCCTTATCTCACCGCTTGGAGTGTAATGGCGTACATTCCATGCTCATTCACGGCGCTTTCTACGCGAAAATACAATTGATCAATAGTCACTTGCTTTCCTGTAGCTGGAAGTCGTCCAAAATCCGATGCTTTTACATAAATGATTCCACGCTTCTTGCTTGTACCATCATCCTTTACCTCTTTTCGGAACTTTTCCCGATTCAGAAGTTCAAAGTCATCAATAATGATATAGACATCGGGCTTTCCATTGACAGTATGTTTCTCACCAAATTCCTCCGGATTGAGAAATACACCATCTATATCACTTCGGAGCGACTCTTTGAAAGTCATCACTTTTCTACCTCCGCGATATAAGCAAGCACTTTATCAATCAGCACAGTTCTCATATCTTTCTCTGTGAGTCCAGAAAGTCCAATACTCTCTGCGTACTCGATGATATCACCTTTGTTTCCTAACGCATTCAGCTGCTCTTCGGTGTAAAACTCTGCAACACTATCTTCCAATGTCTCAGGATCAATGTCGTTGTCTTCCTCAAAGCCTCCATTTGCTTCTTCCTCTTTCGAATCAGAAGCTTTCTCCGCGTTTGCTGCTTCATCTGACATATCATCCACTGAATTATCAGAGGCAGGATCGTTTTGCGACTCTGCCTCTGCTGGTACCCACTTTATAAATCTCTTTTTCAAGAGAAATTTAATGTCTTTTTCGGAAAGCCCCACTACTGTTTCTCCTGGCATGATTACATGGCCAGATACACGAATCCGAACTTTCGCGATAAAAATTCCATTACTCATACGCGTACCTCCTACTCTTCACTTGCAACCACAAGTACATACCAAGATGTGACATCTTTTGGTGCAGGAAGCGGTCTAGATGTCTCACGAATTGTTTCTGTATCGTTCTTTTCGTCAATGATGTGCTTTGGCACGATTTCCGCTTCGTATGTTCTAAACCCATTCTCTTCCATCTGAGTTACCGCTCCATAATGCACCTCTCCAATACCATTGGCATTTGCCAAGATAATGGTTCCATATGGAATCATGGCTTCCTCTTTACCAGTCTCATCATCCATGAACCATTCATCAAATGAATAGATATCAAGATCAAGAGAAGCAATACGACCATAATAGGTCACATTTTCATCTACAATACGTGGCTTAATGTCCGCGTCTTTGATGTTAAGGATATTCGCCTTATTCTGAACCTTAGCATGATTCAGATACATCTGAATGGTCTTTGCATCTCCCAGCATAATGTTCGGATTAACTCCTGACTTCTTGAGGATTTCCAATTTCTTTTCTAGCAAAAGTGCATCAGGATCAGCAGTTTCCTTGTTCCACTGCTCGTCTCCAGCCAAAACCTCTGTCTGTTCAAATCCATAATCCACATGGATATCCAAACCTTCCTCTTTGTCTTCCACATCAAAACCACCATTCAGAAGGACCTCTCTCGCCATCCACTCTTTTCTACGCCCAATTGCTTCGGTCAGATCGCACAAATCCTGTGCCAAAATCTTATCCGCACGCTGCTCTGGTGTCTCTCGTGAATAGACATTTTCTCCAATACTACGATTTCTAATATCGTCGGCTGTCAAAATTCTTTCCGGCGCAACTTTTGGCGTAGCGAGCATGTTTGTCTTGAAGCCTTCTCGTGTGATAATTTTACCACCTCGACGTGGAGATACAAATGGTGCCATCTTGCGACGACCTTTTCTTACATCTACTTCGATTTTCTCTGCCACATGTGTTCGAGAAATTGGGAAAAATGTTCGAGTCAAAAAGTTATTGCAAGGAAAACTTGTCTCTATCGCTTCCATCATTTCAACTGTTGTGTACATCCTATTCTACCTCCTTCATAAACATACCAAGACTTCTCATTGTCTCAGTAAAATCTTTCACATCAGTTCCCTCTTTTACAATGATTGCATCTGGATTAAAGACACCTGTGATATACTCTTCCGCAATCACAGCATCTCCATCTGCATCTGTTCCTGTGTCCACATCATCTGTGAGGATACCACTTGGTACCACTGTTGTGGCATCTCCCCCCTCAGCAAGACCTAACATTTCTCCTTGGTCACTATCATTTCTAGTCAACAAGGTTCCTCTTTTCAACACACCTTGACCTGGCGCAAGTGAGATTCCTCTCGCAATTGTTCCTTTCTTATTTCCAGCGATCAAACTATCTGGTACATACTCGCCAATCTGTTCAAAAACATTCATCGTCTTCCCCTCCTTTTACTCTCTGTTGCCATTGCATCCGCAAGTCCCTTGACCTTGTTCGGATCCACATTTTTACTATCGCTACTTCCTGTAGCACCATCCGAATCATGATTTACGTCTCCAGACTCGGGAGATGGATTCACGTTGCTAGTGTTGCTTGCAGCCAAATCTTGCTGCATCTGATTCATGAAGTTTTCTCCAAGATTCTTCTCCGCAATCAGTGCTGTAAACGCTAACTCTTTGGCATCCATTGGTTCATCGTACTTTGCTTTGTTCAACATTTCTTCTGGAACTGCTGCCCCAATCTTGTCAAGATCCTGCAATCTTGTCCGTTCTGTCTCCACTGCATCTGTTACGAGTTCATCGCAAAGCTCTGGATATGCTTTTTTCAAATCATCCAGTGTTTTGATTTCTTCCATATGCTCACTACCTCCTTCATTCTCATTTTCGTTTTTTGAGTGCATATGTGTTGTTGTATTTATGCCAACGCCTATCCGGCTGTTTACCGGCAAATTTTTAAAGTGCTCCTTTTTGACTTTAACTGAATTCACGATTACATACTTCCCATGATCTTTAATATCACTAATGTTTGAGTATGCAACCTCATCTACTAATCCGATGTCTTGTGCCTCATTGGCATCCAGCCATCTCTCTTCCGTCATAAGAGCACTAAACTCTTCCTCGGATACATCCGTAATCCGACTTCGATATGTAGCAATAATGCTTTCCTTGATTTTCTCACAATATTCTTGCATCTCATTTAATGCAGTACTGTTATAATACCCACACAATCCAATCAACGGATCATGAATCAAAATCATCGCATTACAAGATGCGATAATCTTTTCTGCTGCCATAAGAGGAATGGTTGCAGCTGACGCACACATTCCATCGATATGCGCAATGATTTTCTTTCCGCTATCCTTGAGCTGATTGAAAATCGCATTTGCAGCCATCACTTCCCCGCCAGGCGAATTGATACGCAAATGAATCGTATCTGCTGTTATCTCTTTCAGATCCTGGATAAACTGACGATATGCAACATAATCATCCGTGTACCAAGGTTCATCACTACAAAGCTCACCATAAAGCAACAATTCTGCTACATTTTCCTCATTCTTGTTCTGTACGAAGTTCCAAAACTTTATCATCTTTCTCGCTACCTCCTAAATATTTTTCTATCTCTTTTTCTTCCTTTGCCAACTGTTGAATATTCTCACGGAAGTCAGTTCCGTTTAACTCCACAGCTTCTTTCTCTCGCGTGGATACCCCAAGAGCAATCTTCTTTGTGGATGCTTCCACTTCTTTAATTGGATCAATCATACCCGGTGCTGGACCATTCCATTGACAACCGCACCATGCTTTTCGGATGGCAGGATCGTAAAAGAATCCTGGTGCTTTGATCCGACCAATGGCTACGGCTTCCATTAGCCATCGCTCATATACTGGCTGACAGAAATCTCCCACCAACCATGTTCGTCTCATACGGAATGTTTTCCATGCCTCCAGCAATGCCGCCCTTGATGCCGAATACGAAGCATTAAAACTTTTTGTCAATACTTCTACCGGAATCTCCAAGGCTGCTCCCGTGTATTTTGCCATGCTCAGTACAAACATATCAAAATTACTAGATGGGTGTTTAGGATCACCAAATTCCACTTTTTCTCCTGGTGCCAGCACGTTAATTGCTCCTGGCCCCATCTCATACTCATAATTCCGTGTTGACACAGATTCTTCATTTTCGGTCACGCCAGTAAAGAACTCATTACTACTGTCTTCCGTGGTTTCGATAAATGCTGTGAAAAATGAACCAACAACTGCTGCCATCAATTCCGCTTCTGTATATCGTGTCAGTTGCTTCACACATTCGATGACTGGTGCAAGAAATGGAACACCGCGATACTGCTCTGCCCTCTCGGAATCAAAAATCATCAGTACATTTTCCATCCCTGTTTCTTTTCCAAACGCTTCCACTCTGGTCCATTCCTTTTTCAGATTGAGATTCGAGTTAGGATATGTATTGCATATATGATATGCCACCACAGCACCTCTATCATCAATTTCAACTCCACTATAAATCCGATTCCCATTATCCGTATTCTTACACATGAGATTGACATGGTACCCATTGCTTTCTGGAGAACAGATACGATCCGATTCAATAATATTTAATCTCAGACCATATGGCATAATTTTCGGATCGCCTTTTTCGAAAGAAAACAAACAACAAGCATCACCGTTTATCAACTGATTCAGCATGATTAACTGTTGATTCGAGTAAAAGTTGTTGAGCTTTCGAATATCACTCATCTTGGACTCTGCCCAAATATTAAACTCCTTCTCTGTGTTTCTTTGCCATTTCTCTGCATCCTCGTTTGACAACCCAAGAAATTCTGCATCAATCTTTGGTTTTGGCTTCAACCCCGAACCAACAACATTGGTTCGCATCGTTCTTACTGCGCTCGTAGCAAGAGGAGCCGTCATCACCAGATTACGACTCCTCACACGTAAGGTTGGAAGATTCTTATCAATATCCTCCTGAGGTGATTTTGAATTTGCACTCCAACCTTTTCCATAATTCTTACGTCGGGAAGCTCCGCCTTCGGAGTATCCCGTATTTTTTATTCGTTTGATTGTGTCCATGCGGCTTCTGGCATCCATTCGCTTCAATGCTCTTTCCGGCGACACAAACTCAACCATTCTATCAATTACGTTCATCGAACACCTCCACTATATATCTCTTGGAATAATTCGGTACGCGGCACGTTTCCCGCCACGACCTTCCAAACTTTCAATCTGTGCATCTAGATACTTGATCATTTTCGAGATTTCACCTAGATCTGCACGTGTTACCGTTCGGGAACCAATCGTATACGACTGTGCCAATAATACAGCCTCTTCCGCTTTCAAATAAGCGTCTCGTTGCTTTTTGTACCGTTCCAAACGTTCCATTTGGCTCTGTGACAATGCCATTTTCACTCCTCCTTACACTTGGACTCCTCTATGTACGACACCAGTTTTTCTTTTTCCACGACTGCTGCCCTGTTGCATATAATTGATGCCTTCCTCCACTTTTTTCTCCAATACACCAAAATCGGGATTCAAAAACTCTACCGCGGCAGTATTATAATTTCGCAAATCTAGTGGCTCATTTCTTACACCAGACTTCTTTACCCATGCTACCGTTGGTTTTCCTTTCACTGTTTTGATAATTCTTTGCTCGGAAGTAAGACCATTTATATATTTCTGATCATATCCACGATCAATATTTTTAGGAAAGTGACAATATCCCGGTCCTGGTTCTTTGATGCCAAGTCTCGATAGAATTGTTTCCTTTCCCGAGTTAACTCCTAAAATGAATATTGGCACGCTATACTCATTATTCGTGGACTTCTTGTGAAGAAGTGGAATACCATTTTGTCCATATCCTTTGATACCATAAATCATCTTATTCTTACTTCTCATTTTTTTCAGCCACTTATATAACTTCGTTGTATAATGACCACCGGTATCAATGAACGTGCAAGCAATGCTGAGACAACTTCCATTCTCAAATTGAAATGTCTTTTCAAGATAATCCTCTAAATCATTCCATATCTCATCACGTTCCAAATTTCCATATAGCTTATCATAAACGATACCCCATGATTCATAACCTCGTCCCCAGCCACACACTTCAATCTCCAAACGATCATCCTGGACATCTACTGCAGCTGTCAAGACTAATACTCCTTCTGGTAACTCCGCATAATAATCTTCGCGCCGATCCATCAATACATCTTTGTCTGCGCCATCACCTTTCTTCTCATATGCTTCTCCCTTGGATGTATTTACCCATGTTCGTAGCTCATGATCTGAACCAGTTTTTTTCATGTCATGGACTGCTGCCTTATAATCTTCCACAATATCTTTCCAGCGTCTCCATGGGGACGCCATTTCATTGAGATGAAACCCTCTTGTCTCTGTCACATTAGGATTCCCTGCCACAAACATCCCCGGACGTTCTTTCCATTCGTCCTCTGTTAATTTCTCGCCACAGTGATTGCAAGACATCATCATATCTTTGAAATCAAGATTCTCCCAGATGTACGGCGTGTATTTTCCGCAATACGGACATTGAACACACCATTCTTCCTGTGTGGAGCGATTATACTCTCTTTCAATTCGGCTGATTCCTTTTTCCGTCGGTGTAGACACCATAACAATCTTTTTATTCCAAAAGTTGTTGGTTCGTTTCTCAGCAAGGTTAACCGGATCACCTTCGGTACCTGCAGAAGCGGGGTAACGGTCAACCTCATCTAACAACAATATTCGAATAGGACGGGATGCCAGATTGGATGGCGCATTCGCTCCAATCATCGTGATATGCCCTCCTGGAAATTGCTTATGCAAAATCGTATTGGCTGCATCACGACTTTTCGCCATGCCATAGATTTCATTCAAACACGAAGTATCTCGAATCATGGGAGCAAGACGATCTTTTGAAAAAGCTTGTGCCATTGCATCCGTTGGCTGTACCGTCATAATTGGAGATGGGTCATGTTCGGAATAATAACCAATGGTGTTAAGCAAAATCTCTGTCTTGCCAACCTGAGCAGACGTCATCATCACAACTCTGTGACATGACTTGTCACTTATGGCATCCATGATAACTCTTTGATAGGGAGCTCTGTCCAGATTCCATCGCCCTGGTTCGGATGATGCCTCCTTGGACAATCTTCGATGTTCTGCTGCCCATGTGGATATGGTTAAGGGTTTCGGCGGCTCAAGTGCTTGGAATATTTCCTCAAACAATGATATTGTTTTACCATCAACTGCTCTTAATGCCATTTTTACCCTCGTCTCCTAAATCAATATAATCATCGTTGTAAAATTCCTTCGGGTCATAATTCCGAAGTTCCATTAACGCTTCTAGCATCTCTTTTTCCAAATATGTCTGAATCTGTCCCACATCATACATATTGGCAAGTACAGGTGCTGATTTTGCTGGGTGATTCATCAAACGACTCCGAAAAGCGGTGAGCATATCATACATTACTGCTTTTACATCTTCACTTCGATGTACTTTTCCTTCCATCAACCGAAGCTTCAATTCTGACATCTGGATTTTTACAACTTCATGTTTTGCCTTCTCTGTCTCCAAATCAAGCGCCGCTTCTGGATTTGGAATCACAAAGTTTCCTTCGTTTGCCACCTTAAGATTAAGAATGTAGTTGTGCAACGATTCACTAAGCTTATATCTTCCTTTGGCCGCTCTAACCAAAATCCCCTCTTCCGCTAATCCGCGAATTCTTCTATCCGATACTCCGATTATCTCACTTAATACAGCTGCGCTCACTGTCACGGATGAAATATCATCCACTTTTTCAGATGCCATCTTATTCACCTCCTCCAGCTATCGGAAACGGCAATTTTCAAATTTTAATTTTAAAATCTAGCCACAAGTCGGGCTCGCCGACCCGCAAGGCATATATAGGGCGTCACAGTACCTTGCGATTTTTTGCCAAGATGAGGGAGTGATTTTCCTCTTCTTTCCCCCTCCTTGAATATTTGACATATCTATAATTCTGTAAAGTTTTCAAATCCTTTTTTCTTCTAAATAAAGTCGATTGATTTTGAACTTTTCGATTTTACAATCAATGATTTATGTCAAACCAATTCCCGCAATCGCCCATATTTCCGAATATTCCAACAAAAAAAGACCTATTCTCTTCCTAATAGGTCTACGTTCATGTACAACTTATCTTTTGTATCTTGATTCACTCCAATATATCTCAACGTCACCGCTGGGTCTGTGTGATTAAATATATCCATCAACATTGCCACATCATGTGTCTTCCTATACATGTGATATCCAAATGTTTTTCTTAACGTATGGGTGCCCACACTAGGGACGTCGAATTCTTTCGCCGCAGAGGAAAGAATGTTATATGCTTGTTGACGTGACATCGGGACTGTTCGTTTTTGCCCATAAAACACATACTCATAATTCTTCATGTCAACAATGTATTCATCAATACATCTTCGCAAAAAATTATTTATGGGAATGTTTTTCTCTTTCCTTGTTTTCTTTTCTCGAATTGAAAGATACTTTTGATTACGTACTTGCCGTACTTTGATTGCAAGTATGTCCGATATCCTCAGTCCTGTGTATATACCAAATGCAAAAAGCAATCCGTTTCGTCTGCTCTGTGCGTTTAGATAATCATAAATATCATTGACTTTTTCAATGTCCCGAATCGGTTGTACTGTGTTCATTCTTTCTATCACCTGCCTTGTGGCATGAAAAAAGCAGCCACCCAGCGGTGACTGCCTTGATTCACTTTCTTCATGCTAGCATAATAACACAGATAAACACGACATTTCAACGACATGTTTACTTTTTGCACTCGTCGATATAGTCTTGCATCATCTTAGACAACTGCCACGCTTGGGACACTCCACTCTTCGCACAAGCTTGAGCGAAGTCATCCACAAGCGTTTTTCTTAACTTATACGACTTTGCTATTACACCAACTTTCTCTTGGTACTTCTTACTTGCTTCTGTCTGTTTGTTCGCCATAATTACTCCTTGACCTTCCTTTCCATCACTGAAACAACAATGTTCAATGCAATTGATAATACAGTCAACACGATTGGTAATACGAGCCAAAGGTTTTTTGTAATAACCAATATTGCACACATTGAGAAGAAAGATAACACTTGCGACAAAATAATTATTTTATTCATTGAACTTCTCGCTGATGAGGGTTATAATACGGATAGGGGTTGGGGCTTACGCCCCGCCCACCCCCTGAGCTCTTACATTAGTGCTATGATTGTTGCAACCAATGCTGTTATGCCTTGTAATATAACTACGATTGTTGCAATTATGTTAAGCCTTCTTAGTAAGAGCTCTTCTTTTTCTTGCTGTCGTTTCCGCTTTTTCTTTCCCATCAGCTCCGACCTCCTTTCTTTTTTCTTCCCTCCCTACAATTATATTATAGCATAGGGTACACCCTATGTCAACGCTTTTTCTCAAAAAATATAATCTTTTTTACTTTCATTTATCTTTTTCTCAATCCGTTGAATCTGTCGCGTCGAGTATCCTAAAATATCAGCAGTTCTTTTCTGAGTATATTTTTTTACCTTGCGCAAATAAAATACTTTTGACTCTGTTGTATCTTGATTGCTTTTGTACAAATCATCCAGATTCTTTTTTATATTCATCAAAACCGCTAACTTCTCCAAATATGGTTGCAAAACCTTTTCCTTCTCGTCAATCATCTTCACCGCATCTGCAAAAGCCATCGTTCCGCTTGTACTTACTTTGTCAGCTGAATAATCAACTCCCTTTATGCCAGCTGGTCCACGAAATACATTCCCCATTTTCAAATATTTTTCAATCTCATCTCGAACCTCTTTGATGGTAAATGTTAATTCTTCAATCTCCTTACATAATTGGTCATACATCTGCTCCATGCACTTTACCTCCTTAAGAATAAAAAAACTGACACCAAAATAAGTGTCAGCAATTTTTGATATGAGGGTGTCAGATTCTGACACCGCTTGTTTTTTAGTGCACTTGAGCAAGAAGCTCCTTTCCATTTTTCTCAAAGTAATCTTCTAGTCTCTTAAAGTAATCACGATAATTTCCACCAAAACTGGTAAACTCCTGCGAATTTACGCAGTTTCAATGGAAATTCTACTAGCGGAGACGGTGGGATTCGAACCCACGTGCCCGTGAAGGCAAAACGATTTCGAGTCGTTCTCGTTATGACCACTTCGATACGTCTCCTAATGATGATTTTTTCACCACCTCTATATTTTTACCACTTTTTCACTCATTTGTCAACGCTTTTACCAGAAAGAATTCTGCCACCAAGCGCTCCCCTAAGCGCCCCGTTTTGAAACGTTCTTCGTAATCGGCGCGTTCCTCCAAAAGTTGTCGTAACTGTGCTCTTGAAAAATGTTTTGCTTGGCTTTTGTACTTGCCTGCCGTAAAATACGGAATCCCCACTTTTTTTGCCAAGTCTCGGTCTGCCAGGCTGTTCCCGATTTCTTTTACTTGAAGCAAAATATTAATATGGCGCCCTAGCAAATGTAAGATAACCAACGGTGGCTCTTTTAACTCCAACAAATCACCATAAAGCCGAAACACTTTCTCACTTTCACCAGCAATCACCGCATCAATCATATCAAAGATTTTCCCTACAACTTGGCCAGAACAAATTGCATCCACATCCGCCACGGTAATTTCTTCCCGTTCTCCCGTATAACTAATCAGTTTGTCCAATTCATTGGCAAGCATATCCATCTGAAATCCAACTTTAGATACAACATATTCCATGGTGCTCCTTGCGATCATTTTTCCATGACCTTTTAGATAACGAGCCGCCCACGGTACCAAATCCTTTTCCTGTTGCAAGGCACACTCGGTTACACACCCATTTTTCTGCATCCATTTATACAGACGATTGCGCTTATCCACCTGCTTTTCCACAAATACCACATAGGTTGTATCCGGAAATGTTTCTAGCATATCTGCCATATCATTGGATGATTTAAATAAATCGGTATTTTCCAGTAAAAGCAGTCGCTTTTCTGCGAAGAACGGCAACGTATTTCCCAAGGAAGCCACTTCCTCTAAGGAAAGAGAATTCCCCTCAAAAAAAGAGGCGTTCATGTCATCGCCTTCATTGGAAAGCATGGCTTTGCATTTATTTTTATAATATCGAACCATGTACGGCTCTTCTCCATATATCAAATGAAATCTGGATAATTCTCCTGACTTAATCTGTGCGTCTATTGTTTGCAATTTGCCCGCCTCCGTGTATTTTTTCTTACTCAATTATATTGTGTTCAGAAAGCTTTGTCAATTTAGGAATGCCTCTTTTGTTGTAGACGAAATGATACATATGGACTTACTAAGGCACTTGTGACAACCATGCACCACAAATTTCCACTAACCACTTCATAGGACTGAAGAAATCCCATAGCACCTCTACCTTCGCTTATGCACATACACAAGTCAAACAGATTGGTTAATACAAACCAAAGGACGCCAAACAAAATCGTATCTTTTCTATTGCACCCTCTAATCTTCGGTATCAAACAATAAGCCATACTAAATATGAGCACACTGAGAATAATCCCACTCAGTGGAAGTGCGATTTGACCAAGCCGAATTAAAACATGTTCCCGCAAACCACCATTCAAAATAGCCAATGGTATAATCAGAATCCAGATTCCTACTGCTGCCATGTATTTCTTGAACATTATCGCTCTCCCTACTCTTATATTTCTCTCAAATATTGAATCAACGGCTCCGCATATTTCTTATCGGAAATATCATACGAACCATTCACTGCCTTTGCAAGTTCTCTATCATAATCATTCTTTGGTTCTTGCTTCGTCATCATTTTTGCCGCCATCTTCATCATTAATCGATCTCCCAAAGACATCTTCTCATAACTAAGACCTGCCTGCATATAAAAATGTGGAAGCTTCGCCAATTCTTCTGTATTCAGATTATTCTGCCACATTTCTTTTACCACATCTTCTAATTTATTCGGCATTCCACCAGTGGCAAACACAACAAATTGGGTTGCTGTACTCTCCTGATATAATTTATACGCTTTCTTTAACCCATCTACAAACCCTGCATGCATGCGAGTTCCAAATACAACAATGTCATATTCCGACATCGTTGTTGCCGACACTTTCTTAAACTCCATCAGCGTGCAATCCACTTCTTCTGCAACCATCTCCGCATATTTCTTTGTAAATCCCGTCTTACTTTTATATGTAACTAATATTTTCATCATTACTTTCCTTTCTTGTTATAAATCCTTCATACTGGATAAATTCTGCTCCATTTGCATAATCGTCTGGATTGTTACATGAAGTTGCTCTTGCGAAATCCCCTCAAAAATGCCACGAATTACGGTTTCGCTTCCTTCCGCGTGTTCTTCACAAAATGTTCTTGTTTTTTCTGTTAACCCGATTCTCTGTTTGCGCTTGTCCATGGAATCGGGCACAATGTCCACAAATCCCTTTTTCTCAAGTTTCAATAGAATCTGCTTTACATTCTGATGTGAACTCCCCATGATTTCCGACAATTCTCGAATCGTAGGAGCCTCTCGACACATATTGATGCAAATAATTGCAAAAAACTGCTTCCAACTAATTTCTTCAAAAAAATGATCCGCTTTTGCTTGATATCGATTGTCAAATGCACTGAGCAATCCTAGCAAAAATGTAGATGACTCGATTCCCGCAAAATCAACATTTTCATGTTGTATAACGTCATTTAAAGTCATTGTCGCCTCCTTTTGGTAATATATTACCCTTTTATGGTAACATATTACCTTTTCACTTGTCAATATTATTTTTTTCTTTTCCGTATGTTAAATCCAATCCCCCCAAAAAATACATTCACCTTACATCTATATCCCATCACAAAATTGCATAATTTCTTTCCTTCTTCCTTCCACATCCTCTTTATATTCCACAGAACACAATCCCAAGCTGTCACAACATGCGATTTCCAAATGCCCATAGAAATGTTGGATACTTTCTATAATACGTTCACATTCTCTCATACTAGGACCTGTCCGCAATGCGATGGAATACCCTTTCTTTCCACTACTTATGGTGGCATGTGGTTCATGCGTGTTGCACCATGGCGTACATCGATCAATAAAAACCTTAAACTGTCCAGGAATGTCTGCCCAATAGGAAGGTGCTATGGATATAATAATGTCTGCCCATTCATAGTGCTCTATCACTTTGTCCACATCATCCTGTTGAATACATTTCGCTGTATCATGGCAAGTTCTACATCCTTTGCAAAAAACAATATCAAAATCATCGATACAAATACTTCTAGTCTCATATCTTTCTTTCATACACTCCACAACTATGCTCGCTATTGTAGCAGTTGCCCCATTTCTTACAGGACTACAATTCATCACTAATACTTTCATCTTCTTCATCCTCCCTGAAAATTTTTTTAAAATCAATTATATCACAAATCTTTCCAAATACAAGCAAAATATTTTCTTCTATCATCCACCATTTCCATACACTCGAATCTCTTGGCCCACCTCAATCATAATCGCCCCTCTCTCTGCTGTACACAAAATCTCACTCCCCATTTTTTTCAGGCGTTCCACCACTTCCTCCGCTGGATGCCCATACCGATTGTTCTTTCCACAAGAAATCAAGGCAACTCGCGGATTCACTTTTTCCAAAAACGCCTGGGATGTGGATGACTTCGATCCATGATGTCCCACCTTTAGCACATCATACTCCTTCCTCGGAATCTCTAACACATCTTCCCCGGTCTCTTCCAAATCTCCGGTCGTAAATATTTGCAGTTTGCGATAAGAAAGATCCAACGTCAAGGAATAATCATTCTCACTCTTCCACTCATAGTCTGAGGATGGATGCAGACATGAAATAAAAAGCTCATTTTCCCGATATACGTCCCCTTTTTTCATGGTATATACCTTTGTATTATACCTTGCAATACTCCTTAAAAATGCTAGATAATTCTCATCTTTTATTTCTATTTCCGGCATAATAATTGTTTCAATATCCAGCCCCGATTGTTTCTGTCTCTCCACCAATTCTACCACACCATTGATGTGATCTGCATCGCTGTGAGTGACAAATATGGCATCCACCCGGTGTCTCCCTTGGCACTTCAAAAAACGCTCCAATACATACTTTCCTATTTCTTTCTCCGAAGAACTCCCTCCATCGATGAGATACGTTTTATCTCCATATAGAATACAAGCACTGTCCCCCTGTCCCACATCCAGTTGTACATACATAAACGTGTGTCGTGGACGAACCCAGCTCATCGTCATCATCAATAGAAACATTCCCCCGTACACCACCCATTTCTTTCGCCGATACGTAACCAATGCCACCATTCCCAAAAGAATGAGATAGTACACCACCATCCATATCATGGAAGGCCGCCCCACAACCACTTGACTATATGGAAACTCTGTTATCCATTGACAGATCCATTCATAGTATTTCAATATATAATGAGATGTTGCCAATACAAATTCCCCACCGCTGTGCCATACAAAAGACAATACACACCCAAAGATTCCAAGCCCGATCAAAAGCGACAACATCGGTAAAACAACGAGATTTGCAACAACTGTATAAGGGCACACTTCATAAAAGAACCACAACATCAGTGGCAATGTCACAACAAAAAATGCCCCACTACTAACCACCGATTGTAATATCGGATTCTTCATCTGCATCACTTCTATTACTGGTTCAAACAAATGAATTCCTACGATTGCTGCATAGGACAATAGGAAACCACATTGAAACAACTGCAATGGTTCCTGAAGCAGTATGACAATCCCACTAAACGCCAACGCCGACCACACATCATAACAGCGCCCCGTATACCTGGCGAACAGCCGGCAACACAACATAATAACCGCACGGGTTGTTGCCACGGGAAAACCAGCCAATTGTCCATACACAAACAAAATGATTATTGTAACAATAACTGATTTTTTCATAGAAAGGATGTGCTTCCGTAAAAAGGCGAATAGCCCTGCTCCCAGCATGGATATATGCACACCTGAAATCGCAAGGATATGGCCAATTCCCGTCTGCTGATAAAGCTCCTTTGTCTCTGCCGCAAGCCCACTTTTCTCTCCCAGTATCATCGCCCCTAGCACCCCCGCGTCCTTCTCTGGCACTGTTAGACATAACTGTTTCAGTGCTTTTTGACGCAACTCAAACAATCCCTGTTCCATATAAAAACAGCGATTATCACGAATCGATAGATGTTCTGCAAACAAACTTCCAGACATCTTCATGCTTCGATAATATTCATGTTGATCAAATTCACCTGGATTGGTCGCGCGCTGAAATGCGGAATATGTACCTGCGACCGTAACGATATTACCTATCTTAATTTGAGAAAATAAATGATTATCAGACAAATCATAAACAAGTATTTTTTCTACTTCTACCCTCTTGTTATTCGCTGTACTTTTCATCTGAACTTCGCCTAAAACAAGTACTTGTCCTGATGTTTTAATCTGTATTTCTTCAATCTGTCCCACACATTGAACCGCTAGATTTTCCTCCGGCGATGGAGGGGAATCCCCCATCGCCTTTTTCCATATCACAATTCCAAGCACCAAGAGAAGAAATACTGCTACCAATGGTCTTTTTACAACCAAGGCAACACCTCCTTCATTACCCTTTGCTTCCTCCCGTTACAAGATCCAGATTACGTTCAAACGGAGTATAAAAGGCCTTCACATCACCATACGTTTCTCGTTGTTCCCCATCAATGGTAAACTGAACCATATTTACGTCAGAAAGCTCACAGAGCGTATTTACAATACTATAAATGACAACTTCACTATTAATTCCTTCCTGAATATTACAAAACTCTTTTGAAAAATCCACATAACACACATTGTCACGAATGGTAAGCGAATTCAGTGTGGTTCCTTGAGGAACTGTATTCCTTACATCCGTTGTATTTATCTGTTCTAACTTCTCTGGTCCCAACAGTAACTGCTCCACTAAAAGTCGTGCCAATGGTACGGTCATATCATACGTAAGTCTTGATGTTACTTCTCGAATCATTTCACCGGACAAATCCGACAGATACAGTGTAACGTATTTTTCTTGTGTGTAGCCATTTCCACCAATACTATCCATAAATGACAGATCACTCATTACCCCTACAACCTCACCATCGATTGTCAGGGATTCCTCTTCCACAAAAAACTCTACATACTCCACGCCAGATACCTGACACACTGTTTTTACGATAGCAGCTCTGCGAAGAACCTCGTCAATTCCTTTTGTATTATAATAAGCCGTAGAAAAGTATATGGACAATTGTCTTTCTTTAAGCTGAAAATCACGAACATCTACACCCTTAAATGTTTTGAGTAATTCGTCCACAATCACTACCGCATCATCTGTACTAGCCTGCAAATGGTACTCAGAGGATTTTAGTCCGATTCCATTGTCTGCCACTTGATACAATGTGATTTCACCTTTTTCTTTTTCATAGTCATTCCAATCACACCCCCAAAGCAGACACGCAATGAATGCAAAAAGAAATATATATCTTAGCTTTGTCATTTCAATCACTCCTCTCGCTCTAGCTCAGTGGTGCCTGAAAATTTAATGGAATTCGTACTGCAAAAGTCGTTCCCTGCTTCTCAACACTGTGAACTTTTATGGAACCCCGATGAAGATGAACGGCATTTCGTGTAATCGCAAGACCGAGACCACTACCTCCTGTTTCACGAGATCTTGCCTTATCTACTCGATAAAATCGTTCAAAAATATGCTCTTGCAGTTCTTCTGGAATTCCCACACCTGAGTCCGCCACTCGCAGATAAAAGAACTTATGGTCCGCATTTAACGTAACTTTTACCCAACCATTATCAAAATTATATTTTACCGCATTCTCTATAATATTGGTCACTGCCATCCCTAGTTTTACACGATCAATCTGTGCCATAACCGGACGTGCACTTTCAAATATGATCTCGATATTTCTTTGGGAAGCAATCGGAATAATTCCTTTTAATATCCCCTCTACAAACTCATTGACATTGACTTCTTCCACTGCCATCTGCACTGCTGATTTGTCCATTCGAACCAAAGACAGCAAATCATTTACAATTTTATCCATTCGCTCAAGCTCATCATTGATATCCACCATAAATTCTTTGTACAACTCTACCGGAACATCTTCTTGCATGGAGAGTGACTCCGACAAAACCTTTATGGAGGTAATCGGTGTTTTTAACTCATGAGAAACGTTGGACACAAATTCCTGCCGGGAATCTTCCAGATTTTGTACAACCGTAAGCATAGAGTTAATTGCATCGGATATATCCTCTACCTCTAAGTTGTCTTGTACTTCAATCTTCTCGCTGAAATCACCGGAACTCGTATGTTGAATCGCTGCCACCAATTTTTTCATAGGACGAACCTGTTGGCCGGATACAATCCACGCAATGACAACAATAATAATTGAAAAAAGTAAAATAACAGAAAAGCTTATGGTTCGAATATTTTCGTACTGGGAATAAATGGATTGAAAAGAAAAATTCATAACAACAACACCATACACCGTTTCTCTGTCCGTACTCATAATAGGCACATAGATTTCGACATTATCACGATGTTGGTTTACGATTTTAGAAGCACCACCTTTAACACACTGGATCACTTCAGGCAAAATAACGGTTTCACCCTCTTCCAGTCCGTAGGTGTCATGCATTACTTTTAAATTTGAATCGACGACAAGAATTCTTCCGTCATAATTATCAGAAACATGCGAAAGCTCTGCATCTACCTCGCTTTTGTTCTCGCTGGTAAAATATCCAGAGCTCACAATTAAATTTGAAATAACATTTCCTCGCACTTGAATTTCTGCCACATGCTGGGAAATACTTCTCGATTTATACGTATTGATGAAAATTAATGAAAAAACAATCATTGGCACTACACCAATCAAAACCAGCACTCCCATACTCTGGATGTGCATACTTTTGAAAATTTTTGTTTTTTCTCTAAGCCTGGAAATAATAGCCAACACCCCATTTTGTATGTATATATTTTGGATTGCTTGGTGCACTCTCAATCTTTTCTCTCAGACGACGCACATGCACATCAACCGTGCGGACATCACCAAGATACTCGTATCCCCACACGTCATTTAGCAATTTTTCCCTACTATATACTTTGTTTGGATTGTTCATTAATAATTCCAGTAGATCAAATTCTTTTACTGTCAAATTCACTTCTGTTCCATCCAAAAACACACGACGACTATCGGTATCGATTTTCATACTTCCAAAGGTGCGAATGGATGGATTTTCCACTGGTTTTTCTTCTTTCTTGGAGCTTCTTCGCATAATCGCCTTAATTCTTGCTTTTACTTCTAGGATATTAAATGGCTTTGTAATATAATCATCCGCACCATACTCTAAGCCAAGTATCTTATTTATGTCATCCCCTTTTGCTGTCAACATGATAATTGGCACGTCCGAATACTCACGAATCTGCTGACACACTTCAAATCCTGTAAACTTTGGCAACATAACATCCAAAAGAATCACGTCGTACTTTGTGTTTTTTGCTGCTTCTAACGCTTCTTCTCCGTCATATGCACAGTCCACTTCCATACCATCTTGTTCCAAACTAAAACGTAATCCCTTTACAATCAATTTTTCGTCGTCAACAACCAATACTTTTTTCGCCATTTGTCCGTTCTTCCTTTCTGAGGGGACATCCCTCTAAACCGTTTCCAGAAGTTCCCCTGAAACACAATAATTATACCCGGATAAAATCCTTAATCTTATCAAATACACCATTTTTTATCCCGGTAATATTCATAATATCCTCGATGCTACGAAACCGACCATTGGTTTCCCGATGAGAAAGGATCGCCATCGCTTTTGACTCCCCGATTCCTGGTAGCGTCATTAGCTCTTCCTTTGTCGCAGTATTCAAATCAAGCTTAGTAGAATGCTCTTGCCGTCCCTCTTCGGCTTGTTTTGCGTTTTGATCTTTCTTGGATTCAATCACAATCTGCACTCCATCCGATACAAGCTCTGCTTGGTTTACACCTGACCTCACCGCCTGCTTCGTAAAACCACCTGCCGCTTTCACAACTTCGATTACCCTTGGTTCATTTTCAAATGTATATACTCCTGGTTTTTTCACTGCACCTACGATATGTATATATATCTTTTTTTCTGCTTCTTTCACCGGTTCCCCCGTTTGCTCTCCCTCTGTCGCGCTCTCATAAATGGGGGATTTTGTTATCTCCGAAGAGTGATTCCCCTTTTCCCAAAAAAGCCACGACAAACCACATACTACAACAAAGCCTGCAACAAGCAAATATTTTATTGTACTCTTATTCATACAAGTTCTCCAATCCGGGAACAAAGAAACTAAGGTGCATATCCTAATTGTATCAATGAAAGGAAAAATTTACAACACTTTTTTTCATTTCCACTTAAATGTGATAATTCCTGCAATTACAATGACCAAACCAATGACTTTGCGCCATTCAAAGGGTTGTTTGTCCACACCAAAAAGTCCCATGATCTCAATTATATATGCAATCACAATCTGAGATGTCACAATAAATACAACTGCTCTTGCCGGGCCACACTGATTCATGGCTTGAATTACTGTATATGTGATAAATGCTCCGATTGCTCCACCTAAAAGCATGTACTTCGGATGCACATTCCAGAGACTGCTAATACTTCCATCTTTTCCTGTCACAAACCAAGCTACAATGCAAACGATAAAAGCGGATATCTGAACAAAGGCCGCCGCCAACCAAATACTGCTTTGCTTGGTTACTTCGGAATTAAAGACGCCCTGCACACTCATAAGTGCTCCAGAAATCAAACCAATAATAATTCCCCACATAAAAAAACCGTCCTTTCCATCTTGGCCAGCAACGAAAAACGCACTAACCTTTTGATAGTATGAACCGTTTTTTGTATATTATACAGAAAAGTACGAAAGAGAGGGCCAAATTGCCCTCTCTCCGAGTTATTGAAAACGCTATTTATTTACTATTAATATAGTTCATCAGACCCTCAGCTTTGATAATCTTCTGCATAAACTCTGGGAACGCCTGTCCCTGATAGCTCTGATTCTTTGTCTTATTGACAATCACACCGCTATCAAAATCGATTTCCACTTCATCGCCTGCTTCAATGTTTTCAGAAGCTTCTTTACACTCGATGATTGGGAGACCAATATTAATTGCATTTCGATAGAAAATACGTGCAAATGTTTCTGCGATAACACAGCTTACGCCAGCTGCTTTGATCGCAATTGGGGCATGCTCACGGGAAGAACCACAACCGAAGTTTTTCTCTGCCACGATGATGTCACCTTTCTGCACATTTTTCACGAAATCTTTATCGATATCTTCCATACAGTGTGTCGCAAGCTCTGCTGGATCTGAAGAATTCAGATAACGAGCAGGGATGATTACGTCTGTATCTACATTATCGCCATATTTAAAAACTTTTCCTAATGCTTTCATTATACCTCCTAACTCAAGTTTGCATAGCAAACTTGCTAAGCGATTTCCAATCGCTTTTCCTCCTAACTATATTCCCAATTCAGATGGCTCCGAAATCTTTCCTGTGATGGCACTTGCTGCTGCTACTGCTGGGCTAGCCAGATATACTTCGGATTCCACATGTCCCATACGACCTACGAAGTTACGGTTTGTTGTGGATACCGCGCGCTCACCAGCTGCCAAAATACCCATGTGACCACCAAGACATGGACCACAAGTTGGAGTACTTACTACCGCACCTGCTTTGATAAATGTCTGAATCAAGCCCTCTTCGATTGCCTGAAGATAAATTGCCTGAGTCGCAGGGAAAATAATACAACGAATTCCCTTCTTCACTTTTCTGCCTTCCAATACAGCTGCTGCTGCACGAAGGTCACCGATACGACCATTGGTACAAGAACCAATAACAACCTGATCGATCACAACTTCACCAGACTCTTTTACTGTCTTTGTATTCTCTGGCAAATGAGGGAACGCAACCGTTGGCTCCAAAGTATCCAGATCAATTACGATTTCCTCATCGTATTCTGCATCCTCATCTGGCTCATATACCGTATATGATTTTGTGGAATGCTCTTTCATATATTCAATGGTTTTCTCATCTACTGGGAAAATACCATTCTTTGCACCAGCCTCGATAGCCATGTTCGCAATGGCAAAACGGTCGTCCATGGTAAGGCTCTTAACACCTTCGCCAGTAAACTCAAGAGAACGATACAACGCGCCATCCACACCGATCAAACCAATCAAATGGAGAATTACGTCTTTACCGCTTACCCATTTCTGAAGGCTTCCCTTCAATACAACTTTAATGGCAGATGGCACTTTGAACCATGCTTTACCAGTAATCATACCAGCACCCATGTCTGTACTTCCTACTCCTGTAGAAAATGCTCCAAGGGCTCCGTATGTACATGTATGTGAATCCGCTCCGATACAAGTCTCTCCAGCTACAATCAATCCTTTTTCTGGAAGAAGAGCATGCTCGATTCCCATCTCTCCTACCTCAAAGTAATTGGTAATGCCCTGCGCTTTTGCATATTCACGCACACATTTACAATGCTCTGCGGATTTGATGTCTTTATTTGGTGTAAAATGATCTGGTACAAGAGCGATCTTATCCTTATCAAACACCGTTTTCTTATTTAACTTCTCTACTTCATGAATCGCAACCGGTCCAGTAATGTCATTTGCCAATACCAAATCCAGATCTGCCTCAATCAACTGTCCTGCCACTACGCTATCAAGTCCTGCGTGTGCTGCCAGGATTTTCTGGGTCATTGTCATTCCCATTTTTTCTCTCTCCTTTCGCAATTCGTTGCTCTGTATCCCCTATTCTAACAGAGAAAAGAAGAAATGTAAATTATCTCTTTCTCATATATGCCATTACTTTCAGTTATATCTGTTTACTTTTTCATTCCCTTGCGGTATACTTTCATTATCGGATGCGAATTTTTCAATTTCAAGGAGGCCAAACATGGAACATTTGTCAAGTTATCAAGTCTTTTACACCGTTGCCAAACACGGAAATTTCTCTCGTGCTGCTCGTGAGCTGTACATCAGCCAGCCCGCCATTAGCAAGTCCATCAAAAAACTGGAGGAATCTCTCGACACTACACTTTTTATCCGAAGTTCCCGCGGGGTTACTCTGACAGAAGATGGAAAACTCTTATATGATCACATTTCATCTGCTTTCTCTGCGATTCACGAGGGAGAACTGCGTTTAAAACGTAACCGCGAACTGGAAACGGGCCAGATCCATATCGGTGTCAGTACCACGCTTTGTAAGCACATTATGCTGCCGATTCTTCAGGATTTTATCCTAAAGAATCCTCATATTACGGTAACTATTGATTGCCTCTCTTCCAGTGAAACCGCATTGCACCTTTCGGAAAATACGCTGGACATCGGACTTATCGTAGAGACCAATGCCTCCAAACAACTGGACTTTATGCCACTAAAACAGCTGTCCTACAGCTTTGTTGCTTCCCCTACCTATCTGGAAAATCTGCAACTCCGTGAGAAAGTGGATTACCAAAAAGGAGATAGCCATATTTTTCAAGTAGCCACTCTTATGTTGATGGACCAAGAAAATATCTCCCGACAACATGCCGAACATTATTTTCATGAACATACAATCAAAACAGGGCAAATTCTAGAGACAAGTAATATGGAGCTTCTGGTGGAATTTGCAAAAATCGGACTTGGTGTGGCATGTGTCATACGGGATTTTGTGGAAGAAGATATCAAAAACGGCACGCTACTGGAAATTCCTCTTAAAAAGGATATCTCCACGCGTACCGTTGGTTTTGCTTATTCAAAGGATTCCGCTTACAATCCTTCGGTGGAAAAGTTTCGAAGGATGCTGGCACAAGTAATCTAAAAATCCCATAATCCACTTACACTGCAACGATTTTTCCATCTTCGATATGTATGATTCGATCTGTCTTTTCTGCTACAACAGGGTCATGCGTAACAATAATAATGGTTTTTCCTTTTTCCCTCAATTCTGAAAAGATTCTCATTATGTCTGCACCGTTTTTTCGATCCAATGCTCCTGTTGGTTCATCTGCAAGAATCAAACTGGAGTTTTTGGCCAATGCCCTTGCAATGGCACATCTTTGTTGCTGCCCTCCTGAAATTTGTGTGGGCTTCTTTTTTGCTAAATCAGCAATACCCAATTCTTCTAATGCATTAAATACTCGCTCCTTCTTTTCCTTTCTCGAGAGCCCAAGTATTCTCAATGGCATTTCAACATTTTCGTACACTGTATAATGTTTCATCAATGCAAATTGCTGAAAAACAAAACTTATGTTATTCTTTCTAAACTCATGGAGTCTATTGTTCTTCAATTCATTCACCTTTGTCTCTTCATCACCAAAAAACATATACTCCCCTGCCGTCATCTCATCCATAGCTCCCAAAATGTTAAGCAATGTTGACTTACCCGAGCCGGAAGCTCCCATTATAGAAATCAACTCAGCCTTTTTTACTTCAAGACTGACTCCAGCAAGTGCCTTAACTTCTGTATCATTTTTTCCATATATTTTAACTACATTGTCCATTTTAATTAGTATATCATTCATAACCAATCCTCAACTTTCTGTGTTATTACTGTCCTCTTTATCCTATCGCACCAAATCTGCCGGTTTATTCTTAGAAACAAGAATGACTGGCACAATTGCCAAAACAATTGAGAATAGTATTGTTATAACAATTACGGGTGGATATGTTCGCCAAATAACAACATCTCGCACTGCCTCCCGAAGCATTCCACCATTGTTTCCTACGGAACAAATCACCATGTAACTTCCCAAAACAGCAATCACAAGAGAACTCAATGTCTGCAATGCAGTTTTTATAAATTGAATGGAAATCAAATCTCGAACTGTTGCCCCATTTAAATAATAAATCCCAAGTTCCTCCCTATTCTGAATCACAAGTAGGAACTGACTAATGGAATAGATAATTGCAATTGTAACAAATGCAACCACAACAAAAATGGTACATATAGTTCTCAATGATTTAAAAGGAATTAACGCCGCATATACCGAATCCTGCAGTCGTGAAACCGACACATATCCTTTGTACTGACAAAATATATCTTCCAATTCATCTTGCATTCTTTCAAAATCATCATATCGAAATTGCATTGTCAAAGAGTACTCATTACTTTTCTTTATGTACTCTTCATTACTATGAACCAAAATCATAGCATCATTTAGGCTATTTACCACGCGTAAATCCGACATATTGGAATACCATACCCCTTCATTAGGAATTTGCGCATCCACTTCCAATACACCTTCTACGAAATACGTATTGTCACACACGGTTACAACTTTTCCAAGCAAAGATTCGCCCCAATAACTTCCCAAATACAGCGCTGGATAATTACCCTTATTAGGCACATCTGTTTTTTTATATTTTATATCAAACTCGTCAAATACAGTATCCGTATAATACACAATTCCCAATTGATGAACGTTCAGTTTGTCACTTTCATTTATTACTTGAGAAATCTGCTCGTCAGGATTGGTAATCATCGATGAATTATTTTCATAATAAAAAACTACGAACTCATCTCCTAATCTGCTTTTTATCTCTTGATATATTTGAATAGCCTCTTCTTCCGAATATTCATCACTAGTATATCGACCACCGTATTGCAAATCAATTGATAACACACCATATCGATCGATATCATACTTGAAAAGCGTCTCAAAATCGTCCTGATTAACCTCGATTAATTTCACCAAAAATACAACAATTATAAGCAATGTTATAGCAACACAATTTGACACAAAAAACAAGAACCATTGTCCCCATTTTCGAATCATTTCATCAAATGAAAACTTGATTAATTCCTTTATTTTCATATTCTCTCCCTATCTTTCCTTTATTCCATTTGCCGGAGTCACCTTCTCTGCATAATGCACAGCAAATAATAACATTAGAAGCACAATAAAACCAATCATAAACAAAGAATATGTATATGCTTCTCCAAAATACGCTAAACTAGCCTTCTTACCACTCAAAATATACCATATAATACTAACAAACACAGAAATCACCGTTCCTGCCACAACAGCAACTAAATACTCTTTGGAAAACATGGCAACTAACTGATTAGTGGAATAGCCATATGTTTTCATAATAGCAATATCTCCTCGCTTTTGATTAAACCAAACCACATTAAGACTGATTAAGTTAATTAAAGCAAAAAAGGTAAGTCCTAGGAATATTCTATCCGTTAATTCACCGATTGTTTCATCCAAATTATTCACTTCACTATCTTCAATACCATCTTCAACCTCAACGTCCCGATTTAACTTTTCCAATTGATTTTTTAGCCCATCAAAATCAATATCAAAGAAAACATCTTGGTTGGAGCCAAGATATAAAGATGTATAATCATTGGCATTCGCAAGTGTATTTAATACCACTTCACGAATTCCTGGATTATTCATTCCATTTAGCAAAACAATTCGATTATCATCCCGAATTGTTTTGTTTTCCAAAACTCCTGCAACTTTAATATTTTGTGCGTTTATATTTACTCTTCCATCGTCTACCATATATAAAAGTTCTGCACCAATAAAAACATACGGCTCATCGGTTTCTGAATATTTAAAATATTTCTTTTGAAGTTGTTCACTAACTTCTTCCCCTTGATTAAGATATATTTTCAAAATTCTAGTCTCGCCAGCTGATCCTACCATACTTTCTGCATCTATACTCACATTACAATTAACCATATTGGATAAATAACGGATGATATTCTCCACTTTATCTTTTGTTGGAGTATTATCAATTGTCTCAGAAACTTCTTCCTGTCCAACTAGTGTAAATGTTTTTTCGTTTTCATAATGAAAATCAAACATTTCACTATCATGTACAGATAAATAGATAAATACCCCAAAAATAAAAAATGCCAATGTCATGGCGATTGAAATAACTATTAAATATATGGATTTGTCGTGAATTATTTTTCTGTGTTTCATAATTTAAATCTCCTTGTATCTTACCACTCATTCGTCCCCTAAAAATATCTTATCAAAAAAGAAGTTGTAACACAAGTAAAATCACTCGTATTACAACTTCATCCATAACTTTTTACATTACAATGTCAAATCCACCCTGTAGCTCCTGAGTTTCCCACTCCGCCACTCGTTTCTGAATCTTCTCTACCAATTCATCAATGGAGTCTGCTTTTATAAAATCTTCCTTTGCTTTTGCCTCACGCTTTTCTTCGGCTCGTTCCGCGTCTTTCTTTTTCTCGGCTTTCTTCTGCTCTGCCTTTTTTTCTTTTGTTCTGGAAAGTTGTTCCTGTCTGGATTCACTCAACTTATCCAACTCCGCAAAATACGAAACGGTTCCGTTTTTGTCAATGACGATGCCAAAGTTTTCTACTTTGTCTGCATCTTCTCCCAATTTTTCTTTTAGCTCTTCAAGCTTATCGCCTGCCCCTGCTAAAATGTCCTCATACTGCTTTTGCACTTCCACATCCGCTGCCATTGCCTCTAGCGTCTCTGGATCAATAAGTACACTATACTCCTTTGTTCCTCGGCCGAGATAACGCTGTGCTTCTCGATCTGAAGAATACGATGCCACAAAAAAGTCCATATTGGAATACTTACTTTTCAGCTCTTCCAGTAATTTCTTCGCCCGGTCACTCAACTGAACTTCCTCTGACTTATTTGGCTTTGTCGCTTCCAGTTTTCCTAATTCCTTTTTGTATTCCTCTGCTTTCTGTGACGGCTGATATGTCTCCGTCAACAGATCCCAGTAGGAATCCTTATCCTTTTTTCCTGTACCTTGTGGGGTACTCTGCTTTTTTCCAGCAGTTTCATTACTTTTTCTAGTCGTGGCACTTGTGGGACTTCCTTGTCCTGCTATCCATGATTGTATATTCATCGCATGACTCCTTTCATGATATTTGCCCTTGAGACACCAAAAACGTCTACAAGCATGTATGTTTCCACTAATAATATTATCGACGAAATTCGACCATTTCTTAACTCGTTGTGGTAATATATAAATCATCGATTCGCATTTATGGGTACTAGTTTAAAAAGGAAAACAGAGCAAATACACATATAAATAGTTCGAAAAAAGCTACTTTATATGTAGAAATTGAAATATGAAAGTCTTTTATCATGCGCCCCCCTCCCCCGCTCCTCGCACGGCCTTACGCCGCTTACATTCCTCGCTTGCTTCGCAAGCTCGTCATGGCCCTTTACGCCATGCGCACCCCTCCCCGCTTCGCGGAGGAGGGGTGATGGCTAGCGCCATATAAAAGCAAAAACGAGACACAACTTCTGTGAGCAAGCTCACAAGTTGGCCTCATTTCCGCTTCTGCATGGCTAAAAGCCTCGCACGTTGTTGTTATGGTGATAGTTTTTCATTTTTCCTTGAAGTTTGCTTCCTTCTTGGTCGTAGTAGGCATAGGTTTTGTCGTTTATTTGGCCTGCTTCTTTTAATTCCTCCAAGCGTTTCCAGAATTTCTCGTAGTCCATTTTGGCTGCATCTTTATAATTGTTTGAACAGTTCATATTGACGGATTCTAACAATTGATCTAGTTCTCTGTTTTTTCTTGGTCCAAATAACATCCGATCCTCTCCTTTTTCGTTCTACTTATTTACCGTATCTCTCATAGTTTTCTCTCTCGAATCGCTCTAAAAAACACACGATAGGCCATATCATATACCAGCCAGCCAATCTGTCCCAGCCCCCAAAGAATAGCAAGTGTTACAATCGAGTTTCCTTGCACTATCTCAGGTGGATTTTCGCCAAGCAAAAGCTCCCGAAACCACACAATAATTGGAATATAGATTACATTAAATACAATCCAATTATAGAACAATTGGACTCGCAATTTTTTACGTATTTTCTCGATTCGGTTCCACTTTTGAAATACGAATTCGCACAGAACGATATATCCCCCCAACGCCACATATAATATCCAATTCATTTTATCCGGATTGAGAAAGAAATCCAGCACTGTACATACCACCCACTGCATGGCACCGTATTTTAAACTGTATTGATTGATTGAATATCCAATTAAATATGCAGCTAGGGCTGTGAAAAAAAGTGTGTTCATGGCTAAAAATGTCCCTGCCAAAAGGGAAAGCACACTCAGGGCACACAAGATGCTTACTCCAGCCAACGCCTTTGTTTTATTTAGCAGCATCCGCACAAATCCCCTCCCATACATTCGCACAGCATATCGGCACACATAAGATCACAGCACAGACTTCCCGTTCCGCAGGAAGTATACGTACCCCCATAGTTTCCATATCCGCCGTAGCCACCATAACCACCGCCGTAGCCGCCACCAAAACTTCTTCCAAATCCACTAAACGGATTTGGATTCTGTCCGCTCAACAACTGCTGATAATACTGTCTAAACTCCAAATTATTTGGTTCTAACTCCACCGCTCTCTCGGCGTATTCCTGCGCCATTATATTATTTCCTAACCCCATATTGGCAATGGCACAAAGATAATTCCAGCGTCCTCCGCGCTTCTCCTCATCGATGGAAAGCAATACATTGATTGCTTCATTGTATTTCTTGGCACAAAGGTAATTCATGGCTGCCATGAGATATTGGTCTTCCGCCGTAGCACCCGAAGTTCTTCCCCCATTACCGCCTGCACCATATCCCGCAAAACCGCCAAAGCCACCTTGTCCACCATACCCAGAACCTGTAGAATAACTGCCACCATTTCCAGAACGTTCTTCCACAATCTGATTATATGCTTCTTGGATCTGACGAAACTTTTCCTCCGCCATCTGTTGCTCCTGTTGGGAGCGCCCCGCATAAGAATCCGGATGGTACTGACGACTCAAACGACGATATGCCTTTTTAATCTCTTCGTCACTAGCTCCTCTGCTTACGCCAAGGATACTATATGGATCATGTATCATTCTTTTTCTCCCCTTCTTTCTTGACTAACGGTATCTTTACCCCTTCATACAATATATTTCGTAAAATCGCCAAATCTTGTTCCAGTGGCAACTTTTCAAACTCCACAATGGCTGCTCGCATAGTACGGTCTAACATCTGCTCTACCCATTCTTGGAATCCATCTTCCTTGGAACGCAATAAAAGCGGATTAAAACTTCCCTTTTTTTCATCTTCTTCCAGATCCATATAAGCATCCAACAGATAGATGTATTTTCCTAAAAAAAAGCCAAAGCGTCGCAAAATCTCGCCAAAGGCGTCCTCTTTATAAGCAAAAAGCTCCGACATCAACGTTCCAAAAGGACGACTGATTTCATCCGGCGATGTCACCCCTTGTTGTTCAAGTTCAGTAAGTGTCTCCAACTGCTGCCGAATCACCTTCGCCTGTTTGGGATAGCTTTCCTCTATGTGCAAAGCTTTGCGTCGAAAGGCCTGACTTCCCAGCCACCCGGACACTTTCTTCTCATCCATCCAATCATCTTGAAAATGATAATACGACAAAAGCACATTCATATCTGCTGCATACTCCGTAATCTCATTGGATATCATCCGTTGCTTCTTTCCTGGATGAACCAAGCAACGGTGGCGCTCTTCTTGCTCCCTCGGCTCATATAACGACGAAAGAAGCAGGATTAAAAAGGTCATATCATACGTAAGTGTCAGCTGACTCAAACGCCCATTTCGGCATTTCAACTGTCGGCACAAGCCACAGTAAAACCCTTTGTATCGTTCAAACTCTCGTATTTTCAACTCTGGCTTATTTGCCATCACATATCCAAACATACTGTCTCCCGTAATTAACTTCTCTTGATAAATTCAAACCGACACTTCGGACAAGAAATCGCAATCTTTCCGCGTCCTTTTGGTACACGGATAATCTGATGACACTTTGGACAACGAAACAGTTTATTCACACCGCTTCGCTCGCTCCATTTTAACTTCAAATACTTCCCATAATTTTTTACTTTCTGCGCAAGCTGAAGATACTTCTGATTCTCTTGCTGACGCTTGTAAATATTTTTTGAAAAGAAGCGATAAAAATACGCAATCACAAAAATATAACTAATGGGTGTCAATACCAATTGTACGCGCGTCCCTCTGAAAAACAATGTCACAAACCATATAAGAAGATATGTGCCAAAGCAAAACACACCCAACTGGTCGCTTCCATATCTACCATACATCATTCGTTGAAATCGCTCTCTTAGTCTCATATTCCTTTTCCTCCATTTTAGATGAATGCCTTGGATTATCGCGCTTTCTTCTTTTTCACATATTTCACTGTCTCCACAACAGAAATCACAATCCATATCGCAATTAAAACGATAAAAATCCAGTCCCAAACTTTATTGTCCATACGAAGGCCAAACAGTCGAACCAAGTTTATTACAATCATCATTCCTGTACATACCCAACAGGAAACTACTCCATTTTTCGGATCTTTTACTGCATTTGTATTTGCCATGTTTCTCTTCCTCTCTATTGATTAATATCTAGTCCCAAATGACCATATGTTTTATCTGTTACCACACGCCCTCTTGGCGTTCTTGCGATAAAGCCGTTCTGAATCAAGTACGGTTCGTACACATCCTCAATGGTTCCGCTATCCTCACCAATGCTTGCTGCCAACGTTTCCAAACCAACAGGGCCTCCCGCAAACTTCTCAATCATCGTTGTAAGAATTCCACGGTCTGTATTATCCAAACCATACTTATCCACTTCCAGAAGATCCAGTGCAAAATTAGCCACTTCCAAAGTAATTTTACCATCATATTTTACTTGGGCAAAATCTCGCACTCGCTTCAAAAGACGGTTTGCCAGTCGTGGGGTTCCTCTGGATCGTCTAGCTATTTCGATGGCACCTCGCTCATCAATCTCCACATGGAATACCGAAGCAGAACGCTTTACAATGGTGGTAAGTTCTTCCACCGAATAAAATTCCAATTTATTTACCACGCCAAATCGATCTCGAAGTGGCGCCGTCAGCATGCCCGCTCTTGTGGTAGCCCCCACCAAAGTAAATCGAGGCAAGTCCAACCGAATGCTACGAGCAGAAGCGCCCTTTCCAATGACAATATCGATGACATAATCCTCCATAGCCGGATAAAGCACCTCTTCCACTTGACGATTGAGACGATGAATCTCATCCACAAACAAAAGATCTCCATCTTGCAGATTATTGAGAATCGAAGCGATTTCTCCTGGCTTTTCAATGGCTGGTCCCGATGTAATTTTCAAATTCACACCCATTTCATTGGCGATAATCCCCGCCAAAGTTGTCTTTCCCAGTCCGGGAGGTCCATACAAAAGAACATGGTCCAGAGACTCTCCTCTTGCCTTTGCTGCCTCAATAAATATTTTCAAATTTTCCTTTGCCTTTGTCTGACCAATATAGTCACTTAGCAACTTAGGACGGAGACTATTTTCTATCTTATAATCTTCTTCCATAATATCCGTCGAAATCACTCGCTTTTCCATAGGTACCCCCGTTTATTACAAATTCTTCAATCCGGCTTTTAATATATCTTCCACTGTCATATTTGATGTAAGTTCTACTTTCTTTACAGCTTTCACCGCTTCCGTGCTGGTATAACCAAGGGCAACCAATGCCTGTATTGCCTCGTTTGCTGCATAGCCCACATCTGCAGGACCAGTCTTTGCTGCCGATGCCGTTTCTCCCTTGGTCAGTACATTTTCCACCGCATCCTCAAAGTCCATCTTATCCTTTAACTCCAAAATCAGCTTGCTTGCCGTCTTAGCCCCGATTCCCGGTGCTTTCGAAATACTCTTGGCGTCATCGGCAAGAATAGCAAAACGAAGAGCGTCTGCATCCATAATGGACAAAATCCCAAGAGCTCCCTTCGGTCCGATACCATTTACCGTAATGAGTAACTTAAACATTGCCAACTCATCTCTGGTCAAAAATCCATAGAGCTGCAACGCATCCTCCCGGACGTAAGTATACGTATAAATCTTCACTTCATTTCCCGTCTGTGGCAAGTTGGACACCACCGAAAGTGGCACCATAATCTCAAAACCAATTCCATTGTTCTCTACCACGATTATCTGCTCCGACACCGTTTCCAACTCACCTTTTACAAAATGTATCATATTCTTTCTCCATTCTCTCTTACGTCAATGTTGAAAATACTTTTAAGATTGGCTGAAACAATTTTCTCTTAATGGGACGATTCTTCCACTCTTCGTAAGTAATCTCTCGACTGACTGCAAATGTATCCGTAAAATCTTTCTCCACGTTTGCTAAAAACTCTTGATCATACACCCAGACACCATTTTCATAATGCAAATAAAAGCTTCGATAGTCCATATTTATCGTACCCACGATGGCACAATGTTCTGCCATAATAACTTTCGAATGAATAAACCCTGGTGTGTATTCATATATTCGAATGCCATGTTTTAACAAATCACCATAATAATATTCCGTCAACCATTTCACATGCTTTTTATCCGGGATATTCGGCGTAATAATACGAACATCTACGCCACGACTCTTTGCCTCCAATAGACTTCGAAGAAGGGTTTCCTCCAAAATCAAATACGGTGTCATAACGTATAACTTTTTCCCCGAATAATTGATCATCTGCTTATAAATACTTCCCACAAAACTTTTTGTCCCTAACGCCGGACCATCCCGAAGCACATGACAGTACATATCCGATTCTGGGAAGTTTTTCGTCGGGCGATATTTATCAAAGTCCGTAACAGGACTGCTTGATGACACGGACCACATTTCCATAAAGGCTACGGTAAGCCCCCATACGGCATCGCCCTTTACTCGGATTCCCGCATCTTTCCATACACCAAATCGCTCAATCAGATTGGCATACTCATCCGCGATATTAAAACCGCCGGTATAACCAATGTTGCCATCAATGACAACAATCTTCTGATGATCACGGAAATTCATATAGAGCTTACTAACATATTTGTGAATGGGATTAAAAATCTCCACTTCAAATCCCTCTGCACGCAAGTTTGCCGCAAAATCCTTTCCCGTACGGAACAACGCACCAAAGTCATCATATAGGAATTTAACCTCTACTCCTTCTTTGATTTTCCGCACCAAAATCTCATGCATCTGGTCCCAGATTGCCCCTTCTGCCACAATAAAAAACTCAATCAATATAAAATGTTCTGCGTGCTCCAAATCCTCAAACAAATCTTCAAAGGCTTCTTCTGCAAACGCATAATACTTGGCTTCATTATTCTTATAAAGTGGACTTCCCTCTGCAATCATATACTTTGACATGCGAGAAGACACGGGATGTTTCTTGGCAAATTCCTCCTTGACTTCCTCATCTTGCACCAACAAAGGACGCATCTGCTTCATCCGCTCTGCAATGGCTTTGTTCAATTTATTTCTCTTTCCGACTTTTCCCCATAGATTAAACATAATCAGCCCTGATATTGGGAAAATCAAAATAACACAAAGCCAGGAAAATTTATAGGACATGTTCCGGCTATCATTGGTAAGTGCCAATATTCCAATCAAACCTGAGATTTCTAACACAATATATAACGATGTTGCATAATCACTTACCAAAAACGGAATCACTACAATAATAGCAAATTGCAACAAAACAAGAGCACCTAAGATACATGCCCTTAAGAACCCACTAAAACTGCTCTGCATTCGTCCTGTTAATTCTTTTAATCGTTTCTTTTTTTTCACTGCCATATCGTTGCTATCTCCCATTCAGCTAGAATTCGCACTATATTTAATCATAGCACACTCTATTCCATTTTTCTATGCTTTATTTATTTGTTAAATATTTATTTTCAAATTAGTCATATACATGTTATAATATCCACAACAATTAATTTCAGACGAGGTACTTATGCAAATATACGACAAAACAATTTCTCTTCCAACGGATTCCTTTGATATTCTTAATTCTTTTTATCATTTATCAAAGGAACAAATCTGTATTTTTGACATTGAAACCACCGGGCTTTCCCCGAAGGTTTCTTCGTTGTATCTGATCGGAGCTCTTTGGTACAATCTTAAGGACCAACAGTTCCATGTGAGACAGTGGTTTGCCGATGACTATATTAGCGAAGCAAATATACTCCAGAGCTTTTCCGAGTTTTTATCCGATTTTACAACCATTGTGCACTACAATGGCTCTGGATTCGATGTTCCATATATCGAGAAAAAGTGTCAAGCCCTTTCTCTCCCTTCCCCCTTTTCCAACATAAATAGTCTGGATATTTTCAAAGAAATCCGTCCTTTAAAAAACTTGTTTGAGGTTCCGAATCTCAAACTTTTTACAGCGGAAAAATTAACCGGATTTCTCCGTAAAGACATATTATCTGGTCGCGATTGTATCGAGACCTATTCGCAGTTTATGCAAAAAAAATATTTTAAGGACGACAGACACGTGTTGGAACGCGAAAAACTATTGTTACATAATCTTGAAGACCTTATGGGAACATGGCACTGCATCCATCTTTTAAGCTATCGTTGTCCCGGACAATTTCTGTCTTTGGAAGAAGGGGATTTTGCACTCTGTATCCACTATAACGTACCTACCCCATTCCCTTTTTCTGCAAAACTTGAACGAGACGATGGATTCACTCTTTTGTTCGAAGGGGCGGAAATCCGTCTTGAAGTTCATCCGTATACTGGGACACTGTATCATTTCTTTTCCAATTACAAGGATTATTATTATCTTCCTGCCGAGGATACTGCCATCCACAAAAGTGTTGGTACCTACGTAGAGAAGGAATATCGCCAGCAGGCAAAGGCTTCTAATTGTTATACCAAAAAAGAAGGAACCTTTCTCCCTGTCCCCCATGGTTTATCCAACGATAATCGGCTCTTTTTCCGTAGTGAATACAAATCGAAGCAACCGTATCTGTCTCTGGATGATAAAGTAAAACAGGATTCCCTCTTATTCGAAGAAATCCTGCAAGTTCTTATCACAAGTATTTAATCTATCTCGTGACATTGTTTCAGGTCAATTCATTTAATATCTCCGTGCCTTCCAGCACAAATTTACCCTCATGAATAACGACGATTTCTTCGCCATCTTTTGTATTGACCACAATGTCCCCAAGCTCATCGTACGGAATCGTAATGTCCGTATGACAGTTGAAATAAGCCTTCTCAATCTCCGTTTTTCGAAGAGCCGAGCACTCATTTTCTTTGGCAACAATCTCTTTGCCATCTGGATTATGCAACACAATATCCTCGCTCATGGAATAACAGGTATCACCCACTGCAAAATGTGGGCCCGTCTTCTCCGCAATCAATATCGGAAGCTGTGCTTCGATTCCATAACGACGTCCCATCTTATAAGCCGTTGTATTGGTTCCAATAGCAAATTCCCCCATTGGCAACGTATCGCGATTGTGAAGTACATTTTCCTTCACATATTTCTTGCATTCTGTCTCATCTGCATAATTGGTACAACTATAGTCGGCAATCATTCCATCCTTGAACTCCATACACAGATTTTCATAGCACAACTGATTCAGATACACTCTCGTCACATGCAACATTCCATTGGTTCCTTGCAACACTGGTGACGTAAACACTTCACCTACTGGAATATTTACATCCGCCAAACAATTCTCAAAATTTGTTTCTTTGTCTGGATTGGCAAGCTCATGGAGATTTACGGTAAGATCGGTACGGTTCTCACCTCGTCCCGTAATACGAACCGTATCCCCCTGATCCAACGCGTCGATCAATGCCTGATGCACCTTCCGATACAAATCCATATCCAATGTATTGAGCTTAATGGTCTCATCAAAAATCGCCTCAAAGTCTTCCCCAATCTCTGGTATCGGGAACGCAATAATAGTGAAACTCCGCTCCTCTTGCTTGATATAACGATTCTGAATCAATACATAATCTCTCTGATACTCTACGGAAAGTTTTTGTTGCTCTGGGGTATAAGCCGGACTCTCTTCCTTGCTCTCTGGCTTAAACAATTTCTCACCGAAGATTTCGATTACCGCCGGACCCGCAAATCCATTTGCCAATTCTTTATAGGTCTCAAAGCTTTTTTCCACGTGACCCAGTTTTTCTTTCACTAATGCATGATTCAGATACAAAGCGTCATCAAAGCGATGATCGTATATATACTGCTTATTGGCTGGCGTCGTACAAACACCCATAGAACGGGTATTACTGTGCATATAAATAATCGGCTTTAATCCCATCTCATCAAACTGACGGATTGCCTCCCTGACCACTGCTTCAAAACCAATATTATAACGAATATTTACGGTTTCTTTTTTGGACAGATCAATGCCTGCCGCCACAAATCCCTGACGATACCCTTCGGTATAGGTTCTAGCAATTAACTCAATGGTTTCCTGTGGCAAAGAAGAAATAAACTTCGCTGTTCGCCACTCATTTTCTGTTATATTTTCGCCGTAATAATACAGATAACGTAAGTCCTTCAAATCGCTGTTCATAACAATATTTACAATGCGATCAAGAGACGGATCTACAATCTTTCGAACACTTTTTTCTGTATAATACGCATCGTAATCATGTACATAATAATACAGTGTTTCTTTCAGCCAACGTGCCACTTCATCTTCTGTGGTACATATGGTATACACTTGAAGAAACAGTTCCATTAATAAAACAATAGACTCCTTATCCTGCTCAAATACATCCGCAATACCGTTTCGGAATCGGCTATAAAAATAGCAAAGGGGCTCCCCTTCTTCCTTTCCGAATACAGAAACTGCATAACGAGGATTTCCATAAGAAGTCTCATAATTTTCTTCACGAATCTCTTCATAAAGAGCATTATTCCAGCTTTTCCATGTTTCCAATGAAATCGCTTCCAAACCCTTTTCTTTTATCTCTTGAAAAATGGTATCACACAATACAAATAATTGCGCTGCTTTCAAAAAATACATATGATATTTTTCTGGTATTTCTTCTCCTGCAGCAATATCTTTTATCCGTTCAAGTGCAAGTTCATATCGCTCTTCCATCATTGATTTCCTTTACTCCAAAATAAATATAGAAATGAGTAGCACGGTAAGCCGAGTTCTGTCGTTGGATGATCATCTATCTGGACCTGCTGTTACCAACAGGCTCTAGCGACCTACCCGAAAGCACGACGGGCCGCCGTATCGCTCTCTGTTCGGTCTTGCTTCGAGTGGGGTTTACATATGCCCTTTCTGTTACCAGAAAGGCGGTGAGCTCTTACCTCGCCATTCCAACCTTACCTGGCCTGCCGCCATAGACGGTGGTACCAGGCGGTATATTTCTGTTGCACTAGCCTGGGAGTCGCCTCCACCGGACGTTATCCGGCACCCTGCCCTGTGAAGCTCGGACTTTCCTCACCTGGGACCTTTCGGTATAGCCAGGTGCGATCATCTGTGCTACTCATATTTTCACTACCTAAATAATATACAATACTTTGCCAGATTAATCAAGCAAAATACCACCACCGATAAACTCGCGCAAAATCGAATTTAACGGTACTTCCTCTGGATTTACACCGAGAAAATAATCTAAAAACTTCAAAAGTCTCTGTGCCTCTGGATACTCTTCGCTGCCTCGTGGCACGCGGAACAATGCTGGCTCCGCATACTGCTTTAATGCCGCAATCTCATAGATCAAAGAAGAGTTAAACATCGCATCCGCCTTTTCTTGGAATGGGAAAATATTTTCATTTTCGCCACTGCGGACGGAATGCCACATCTCAATGGTTTTCTGTGCACTGTGTCCACGAGTTCTGGCATCTCGTATAATTCGACGCAGAAGTCTTCCGTCACTAGTGGAAATTCGATTATGCTCATCGATGTTTAACGTGGTAAGTGCACTGATATAAATCTTAAATTTGTTTTCGTCTGGTACACTTTCCGTCAACTTGTCATTCAATCCATGAATTCCTTCAACAACCAAAATTTCATCTTCCGCCAATTTCATTTTTGGTTTGTTGTACTCACGCTCGCCAGTAATAAAATTGTAGGTTGGAAGCTGTACTTCCTCTCCTGCCAAAAGCTTTTGCAAATGTTCATTGAACAACTTCGTATCAATGGCACCAATGCATTCATAATTGTATTTTCCATCTGGCCCCTTAGGTGTGTCCACACGATTAACAAAGTAATCATCCATAGCAATCGGATGAGGTTTCATACCTAATGTTTTTAATTGGGCTGACAGTCGATAAGAGAAGGTGGTCTTTCCAGAAGAAGATGGCCCCGCAATAGTAACCAATCTCACCTTGCCAGAAGCAGCAATCTGTTCTGCGATATCCCCGATCCTCTTTTCATGCAAGGCTTCCTGTACCAACATCAACTCTCTTAGCTCGCCATTTACAATGATATCATTCAACTGTCCAACATTTTCTGTTCCTAGCTTCACACCCCATTCCGACGCTTGCTGCAACGTCTTATGGAGTTTCATGCTTGGTTCAAATGCAGGCAATTTGTCCGGTTCTTCCATCTTCGGAATGACAAATACAAATCCCTTATCAAACAACTCCAGACGGAACAATTTCAGTGCTCCTGTGCTGTATGGCATAGGACCATAATAATAATCTACCACTTTCCCAAGCTTGTACACATTTACCTTAGAACTTCTTCGATATTTCAATAATGTTGTCTTATCTAACATTTTCCGTTCTTCAAAAAGACGAATGGCTTTATCCACGCCCATGGATTTCTTTTCAAACACCACATCTTCTTCCACATATTTACGCATTCTGGCTTCTACTCGCGCAAGTAAGTCGTCCGTAAGGGTTGCTCCACCAGACAAAGTACAATAAAATCCGGTATCCAAACTATTTTCTACCGTTACCTTTTCGAATTTATCCTTCGGAACCTCTTTGTAAAATGCCTTCAACATAACCATGGTAATTCCACGAATATATGCTTTTCTCCCCTCAGGATCTGCATATGTTAAGAACTGTACCTCACAGTCTTCATTTACGGTGTGATAGAGTTCTTTCACCACACCATCTACTTTCGCAAGCAATGCATCTTGATCCCCCAAAACTTCTCGTAATGTGATTCCCTTTTTACAAGAAATACGTTTGCCATTTACAATAACTTGTACCTGCTCCATATAATCACTGCCTTTCTATCACATTTCCAAATGTTTGAAACATTCTTTCATCTGACTCATCTTATGCTGTAATTCGCGCTTTCTTTCCTCGGATACCCCTTTTTCTTCCATGGTCTGCAATATGGATTGGCAGATGTCTATCTCTCGCAAAAGATATTCTTTGAACACAATATCTTTCTGTTGGACCAGATATGTACCATACCAACTTTTCCATTCTGGTTCCTCCTCCAGCGATTTCACCTTTCCTGTATAGACCGCACGCATGGCAAAGTAGTATTTTCCTTCCTCCACACATGCCTTCTCTTCCTCAATCTCAAATCCATTTCGACAAAGAAATTTCCTTACTTCCCCGATTTCTGACTGCGGTTGCAGTACCAGAGTACGGATTTTTTCTAACACAGGTTTCCCC
This sequence comes from Eubacterium sp., assembly GCA_045578325.1. Classification (GTDB taxonomy): domain Bacteria; phylum Bacillota; class Clostridia; order Lachnospirales; family Lachnospiraceae; genus Eubacterium_F. The sequence goes on along the minus strand of JAZNJZ010000090.1, from coordinate 7,451 downwards.
TCCATAAGGATACGAATCATCAAGGGACCACCCATCCCCGCAATCATCAATGTGTCTACTTCCCCTGGCACTAATTTCTCCGCCCCATTGCTGAGCCGACATTCAATAACATCTGCTAAACCATATTCCGTCACGTGTTCCTTTGCCCGTTCCAATGGTCCCTGATTGACATCCATGGCGATCACCCGTTTCGCCTTTTCGTTTTTTACCAACCAGATAGCAGCATACCCATGATCACAACCGATGTCCGCCACACAGCTCCCCTCTGGAACCAGCGAAACATTCATTTGCAATCGTTTGGATAATTGCATTAATCCAAATAATCCTTTAACTTTCTACTACGGCTTGGGTGACGAAGTTTGCGGAGAGCTTTTGCCTCAATCTGACGAATACGCTCACGTCTTACGTCAAACTCTTTCCCTACTTCTTCCAAAGTTCTTGCACGACCATCGTCGAGACCAAAACGAAGACGAAGCACTTTCTGCTCACGATCCGTCAATGTATCAAGCACCTCTGAGAGCTGCTCCTTCAACAAAGTAAAGGCTGCTGCCTCCGCTGGTACCGGAACGTTATCGTCCTGAATAAAGTCTCCCAAGTGACTGTCTTCCTCTTCACCAATTGGTGTCTCCAAGGAAACTGGCTCCTGAGAAATCTTCTGGATCTCGCGAACACGATCTACTGGAAGCTGCATTTCCTTCGCAATTTCTTCTGGATATGGCTCTCTTCCAAGCTCCTGTAACAACTGTCTCTGTACACGGATCAACTTGTTGATGGTCTCTACCATATGAACCGGAATACGAATGGTTCTTGCCTGATCTGCGATGGCACGTGTAATGGCCTGACGAATCCACCATGTGGCATAGGTACTGAACTTATATCCTTTACGGTAATCAAATTTTTCAACCGCTTTGATAAGACCAAGGTATCCTTCCTGAATCAAATCCAAGAAAAGCATACCTCTTCCCACATAACGTTTTGCAATACTTACAACCAGACGAAGGTTTGCTTCTGCCAAACGCTTTTTCGCGTCAGCATCGCCCTCTTCCATACGTTTTGCAAGATTTACCTCTTCATCAGCAGACAAAAGTGGCACTTTACCAATTTCCTTCAAATACATACGTACCGGATCTTCGATACTGATTCCATCCGTTGCTGTGAATTCGATATTCTCCAACTCTTCTTCTGTTGGTTCGTCATCCACATCAAGTATAATATCATCATCGGAATCACTGTCCGGAACCATCGCAATAATCCCATGTTGTTCCAGATAATCCATGATTTTTTCGCTCTTTTCATCATCTAAATCAATCTTATCTCGAAATTGTGCTTCAATCTCTCTAAATTCAAGAACACCATCTTTTTTCTTTCCTTTTTCTAATAACGCAGCCAATCCCTCTAAAAATATTGCCTGTTCATCTACTACATTTTTGTTATCTGCATTGTTTTCCTTCATGTTTTCCTCCATTTCATCTTGCATTGCTATCGAATTACGCTCCCCTTTATGACGGTAGCTTAATCTGCAAATTTTCTAGTTTCTTTTTTTCGGCTATGAGCGTTTGCAGCTGGGATATGTCTGTCACTTCCCGACTCTGCTTTTCCAAGCTCGCCTTCTTTATTGTCTTAACTACTTCATTGAGAGCCTTTTCTCTCTCTGCAGTTTCTTTTACTTCTTGTACTTGTTTATTGAAAAGCCCTGCCACCACCGATTGTTCCTCTTTGCTGTCAAAACAGCTAATAATCTTTGCGGGTGCAATCACTCCTTGTTCTGCCTGTTCATAAAGCATCTTTGCTACTTCTTGGTACGGATTGTCCAAAAAATCTTCCGGAACAATGTATTTCTTTACAATTGGAAACAGGGAACAATCCTCGCTCAGCCACGTCAGAAGCACGCCTTGCAACTTTCCTAGACCGTCCTCTTTTCCTACCTTTGCCTTTTTTTCTCGCTCCATTTTGACTCGTTCATAATCAATCCCTACCATCGTGGCTGCATGACGCTGAACCAATTGTCGGAAGTCTTCCGTTCGAATATTGTATTCTCGCGCAAAGGCTTCTATATAATTATTCCTCTCAATCTCATTTTCAAAAGTGAGACATTTTTTCGCCGCTTCATTCATAAATCGTGTTTTTTCTTCCGGGTCATTCATGTCATACTGACGACGGATAATATCAATCTCATAGAAAAAACTATTCTGCGCTGTCTCAATTCGTTTTTGAAATTCTTCCTTTGAGAGATTTTTTATAAACTCATCTGGATCTTTATATGGTTGCATACTGATCACCCGCACCGTAATCCCTGCTTCTTTCAACATCGGGATTGCACGAAGGGCCGCTTTTACGCCAGCGTTATCGCTATCATAACACAGGTACACCGTATCTGTGTATCGTTTCAGCAAACTACTTTGCTGACTGGTAAATGCGGTTCCCAGCGAAGCCACAGCATTGGTAAAGCCTGCTTGGTGAAGAGCGATTACATCCATATACCCTTCGCATATGATCATTCCTCGTTCTTGCTTTCCATGAACAAAATTCAAGCCATACAAGTTTCGGCTTTTGTCAAAAATAAGAGTTTCTGGTGAGTTCAAGTACTTCGGCTTTCCATCTCCCATGACTCGTCCACCAAAAGCAATCACTTTGTTGCTACGGTCCATGATAGGAAACATCACACGATTCCAGAACTTATCGTATACTCCCTTCGCTTCATGAAACGTAAACAATCCGGTTTTACTCAAGATAGTATCGTCAAAACCTTTCTTTTTCATGTATTGATAAAGATCATTGCTATACTTGTCGGAATATCCTAGACCAAAATGCCGCATCGTATCTTCTGAAAGTTCTCGCCCTTGCAAATACTCTTTTGCCTCTATGCCTCGTGGCGAATTAAGCTTTGCATAAAAATAATTGGCTGCCAACTTGTAGATATCTAGTATTTTCTCCCGCTCATTGCGTCTCCTTCGATCTTCCTCTGAATCCGACTTTTGTGGAAGTTCCATACCTACTCTTGTGGCCAACTGCTCCAACGCCTCCGGAAAGGTTAGATTCTCATACTCCATTAAAAACGTATAGACATTTCCACCAGCACCACACCCAAAGCAGTAGTACATCTGCTTGCCACCAGACACCGAAAAGGATGGTGTCTTTTCATTGTGAAACGGACAAAGTCCCGTGTAATTGCTTCCGCTCTTTTTCAAATGAACATAGCTGGAAATCACATCCACAACATCGTTACGTTGCCGGACTTCCTCTACAAACTCTTCACTATAATACATTTCACACTTCCTTTATTTAATACACTCTCCATGTTTCTGGTATCATCAGATTCTGATACGTTGTTACAGCATAACGGTCGGTCATACCAGCAATGTAATCGCACACCGCTCGTTCTACCGTTTCCCCTTGTTCCCATATCATTCTCGTGTATTCTTCTGGCAGTTCTTCCACATGCTTCATATAGTGTGAAAAAAGCTGGCCAATCATTCGCTCCGCTTTTCCCTCTTCTTCCTTGGCAGCAGAATTGATATACACATTATCAAACATGTATTTGCGGAGCTGCACCAATGCTTGATTCTTTTCTTCTGACATAATAATGTCATCCTTATCCATACTATTGGTGACAATATCATGAATCAACGTATTTAAACGCTCCTGTAGGTTCCTTCCCAATACACGTACGCAATTCTCCGGAATATCCTTCTCACAAATGATTCTTCCTCGAATGGCGTCATCAATATCGGAATTCACATATGCAATTTTATCACAAAGACGCACAATCTTACCTTCTAATGTAGCAGGACTTCCCGCTGTAGAATGGTTCCTTATGCCATCACGTACTTCTTTTGTTAAATTCAACCCTCTTCCATTTTTTTCCAACTTCTCAACCACACGAACACTTTGTAACTGATGATAAAATCCATCTGTACAAATCCGATCCAATACACGCTCACCAGCATGTCCAAATGGCGTATGTCCCAAATCATGACCTAATGCAATTGCCTCTGTTAAGTCTTCGTTTAGACGAAGCGCCTTCGCAATGGTCCTTGCATTCTGTGCCACTTCTAACGTATGTGTCAAACGTGTCCGGTAATGGTCCCCCTCTGGCGCCAAAAACACTTGCGTCTTTCCTTTCAATCTGCGAAATGCTTTTGAATGTAAGATTCGATCTCGATCTCTCTGATATGCCGGTCTCAAATCACAGGGTTCCTCATGTATATCTCGGCCAAGTGACATATCGCTAAATGTTGCATATGGACTCAATATATCATGCTCTCGTTTTTCAAACTCCTCACGTAATGTCATATATGTACCCTTTCCTCCGCTGACAAATCCCTATGCGGAATGCAAAAATGCCTACATCTTATATAATTCAACGTCGAAGAGGAATTTCCTTTTTTCTTTATTGATTATTTTTTTCCTTTATTGTAAACTTATTTTAGATATTACAATTATTATAGGGAGGAACTTACTATGGCACGTACTGGAAAAAACACTTGGGCACTTTTTTTACTACTTTTAGCAGGTATTGTCCTTGGCGGTTTTCTCGCACAGGTAACCAAAGGTGTATCTTTACTCTCTTGGCTTTCTTACGGAAAGACCTTTGGATTGAATTCACCTATCGTATTGGATCTTGGTGTATTGATTGTTACCTTTGGCCTTAAAATCAAATTCACCATCGCTAGTATCATCGGCATTATCATTGCCGGCATCATCTACCGTTTTTTGTAGAACAAGGAAACCGTACAGAAGATTCAACAGTAAATAATTACGATTATCTACCCTTGAATCTTCTTTGTCGTTCCATCTTGAATCATTTCAATCATATATGGCACAATATCGGGATCAAATTGTCTCCCACTACATTCTATTAACTCTTTTAATATGTATTGTTCGTCTTGATGCTCTTTATATACGCGCTTACTTGACATTGTATCATAACAATCTGCCACACATATAATCCGGGCGAAAAGCGGTATCTCGTTTCCTTTTAACCCCTCATTGTAACCAGTTCCATCATAACGTTCATGGTGATAACGAGCACCATCACTAATTCCCTCGATGGCAGTAAAATCCTTTAAAATGTCGCCACCTATATTGGGATGACTTCGAACAATCTCCATTTCATCCGCCGTAAGCGCACCTGGCTTTTTCAATATAGAATCCGGAATCCCAATTTTCCCTATATCATGGAGCATTCCCATATAATAAATTTGTTCCTGCTCTTCTTCATTCATTCCCATTCTGCGCGCAATTTCCCTGGAATACATAGCCACTCGTATGGAATGACCGTTGGTGTCCCGATCTTTGGCATCAATGGCATGGGCAAATGTTTCTAAGGATTGATTAATAATCAGCTGATGTTTCCCATCTCGCTTCTCTATCTGATGCATTTTCGTACGAATATACAAAACACAACCCGTACTGCAGATTAACACCATAATCAGAAAAGCCATAATCCAAATAAAAATAGAATCTATCATTTTTTCTTCCTCTTCACAAACTATCTTGTTCTTACTATCTCTTTTAACTGTTCCAACACACCATTCTTTGTATAAGAGGCGCAAATATCCGTAGCAATTTCTTTTAGTTCTTGCCTCGCATTTTCTACAGCATAACTCTTCCCTGCACGCTGTAGCATTTCAATATCATTTTGATTATCTCCAAATGCCACCGTCTCTTCCATCGTTACATGAAGCTCCCTTTGAATAAACTCAATGGCTGTCCCTTTTCCAGCAGCAGTAGGCACACAATCCAACCACTGGATTCCTGCCAGATTTAACTTTACACGATCTTCCCACTTAGGCCGAAACCATGGATCCGTTAACTGTTCTACCATATCTCTGTGATATAAAGATATTTTCACAATCTCATCTGGCACATTTTTCATCAAATCGCCAACTGCTTGTATATCATACCCATAACCATTTACCATCCAGCGATACATCTCTGAATCCGCGCTGGTCGCATAGGCACGCTGTGTCCCACATACCATGATGTCGCACTGCCGTATCTTTCGTGCATCGGCTATAATCTCCTGGCAAACCGATTGGGGAAGCACCTTTGAATACACACACTCTCCTTGGTAAAACACCATGCTTCCACCATCCACAGCCATGTAAATTATATCTTTTACCGGCTCAAATAATTTCTCCACACTCACCCGTTGTCTTCCACTGCATACTGCAAAAGTAATCCCTTTTTTATGCATTTCACGGATTACATCATAATACTCTGGGGAAAATGACGCGATGGACCCTCCATCTTTTACCAACGTTCCATCCACATCACTTACTACAAGCTTGACCATATGGCACTCCTTTTGTATAAACATGAATAACGCCCGGCCAGCAACAAGCTAGCCGGGCTTCTATCATTTTCGTTTCTAATGATTAGTTGTTGATCAACTTATCTTCACCATTCCAGCTGTAAAGCTTACGAATGCTCTCACCAACGATTTCAGACTCATGCTCAGCAGCAAGCTTTCTCATAGCACGGAAATGAGCCTGTCCGCCAGCCTCAGACATGTCGAGAAGGAACTCTTTTGCAAAAGAACCATCCTGATTGTCGCTGAGTACTTTCTTCATTGCTTTCTTTGTATCCTCTGTGATAACTTTAGGACCTGTAATGTAATCACCATACTCTGCTGTATTGGAGATAGAATAACGCATTCCTGCGAAACCACTCTGATAAATCAAATCTACGATAAGTTTCATCTCGTGGATACACTCAAAGTATGCATTTCTTGGATCATAACCAGCCTCGCAAAGAGTCTCGAAACCAGCCTGCATCAATGCACAAACACCACCGCAAAGTACTGCCTGCTCACCGAAAAGGTCTGTCTCTGTCTCTGTTCTGAAGTCTGTCTCAAGAACACCAGCTCTTGCACCACCGATTGCTGCAGCGTAAGCAAGTGCCATATCCTGAGCTTTACCTGTTGCATCCTGATGTACTGCAACAAGACAAGGAACACCTTTGCCTACCTGATACTCGCTACGTACTGTATGTCCTGGTCCCTTAGGAGCGATCATTGTAACATCAACGTCGCTTGGTGGTACGATCTGACCATAGTGAATATTGAAACCATGAGCGAACATAAGCATGTTTCCAGCCTCAAGGTTTGGCTCGATGGACTCTTTGTACAATTTAGCCTGCAACTCATCGTTGATGAGGATCATGATAATGTCTGCTTTTTTAGCAGCTTCTTCTGCTGTATATACCTCAAATCCCTGTGCTACTGCTCTATCCCAGGATTTGGATCCTTCATATAAACCAATAATTACATTGCAACCGCTTTCCTTTGCATTTAATGCGTGAGCATGTCCCTGACTTCCGTAACCGATAACAGCAATTGTCTTACCGTCCAAAAGTCCAAGATTACAGTCACTTTCATAAAAAATCTTTGCGTCTGCCATTTTTCTTCTTCCTCCTAAAAATTTAAATATAATATAAAGCCCCTCCGG
>JAZNJZ010000089.1:0-55301 GCA_045578325.1 Eubacterium sp. | reverse complement strand
TGGAGTAGTTCGAAAAAGAAGATTGCGACGGTATCCAAGCAAGGTATTGTTGTTGCAAAAAAGAAGGGAACGGCAAAGATTACTGCCAAGGTAGCGAAAAAGAAATACGTATGCAAAGTAACAGTTAAGAATAAACAAAATGGAAAAGCATATGAGACAAGCCTACCTGCAAGTGCAAGTCCGTTGCCAACCGTAGCTAGTAGTGCAACAACTCATCCCAATGAGCGCCCGTCCGTTGGAAGTGCCATTGCGGATCCAGCAGAACCTGAACTAGGTACGACGGGATGTGATTGTGCAACTTGGCCATATATTTTACCAGATATGTACGATGAGAATCTGTCGGATGAAGGGACAGGTTGCGAAGTGTCAGTGGATGACGAAGGGCGCGAATGTATGAAACTCAAATTTACAGGGCACAATCAGCGTATCTTCTTTCGGCTACGCGAAGCAATGGATTTAACAAAATTGAAGTCCATTGAATTTGAAGGCAAGGTGCCTGCAACGTTAAAATTTGAGGTATGGGACAAAAGTTTCAACAAGCTTGATGTGGCTTGGGAGGAGAGAGCTACAGCGGTAGCATATCCTTTTGAGAATGGGTCGCATGCAATAAGACCAAAAGAAGACATTTCTCTTGATGATTTCAATGCGAGTTACGGTGAGTATTATGATACATCTTCTTGTGTCGGCGACGATGGGATTATTCGGGCAGGTACACCGATAGGACCAATTGGCACGGAAATCACAACATATTCTTTCGATAAGATTAGCATTGGGGACATTACTAGCACTGGTTATGTTTCCCTATGTTCGGAGCAGATGCCAGATGTGGCTTGGGAGGAGAGTAATTATTATATCTATTCGATGAGATTTATTCGGAGAAATCCAGATGAAGATGTTGTGATGGTAGAGACAGCGTCGGTATATGAAATGGAGGATTAACATGCAACTTACCTTAAATAATGGAATTCAACTTCCCATGATTGGCTTTGGAACCTATCTGGCGACAGAGGGAAATGGGGAGCAAGCGATACTAGATGCATTGGAAGTGGGATATCGTTACTTTGACACGGCGTCCTTTTACCATAATGAGGAAGAGATCGGCAACGCTCTAAAAAAAGCGGGTATCCCAAGGGAGGATCTTTTCCTATCCAGTAAAGTGTGGAAAACACAGATGGGTTACGAAGAGACCAAGAAAGCCTTTGCAGAATCTTTGGAAAAATTGGGGACAGAGTATCTAGATATGTATCTGATTCACTGGCCAAAATCTTCTGTGGATGACCCAGATTGGAAAAAGAAAATCCAAGACACATGGAAAGCTATGGAAGAGTTTTATGAGGCAGGGAAAGTACGCGCCATCGGACTCAGTAACTTTCTACCTCATCATATTATGGCACTGAAAGAGACGGCAAAGGTGCAACCGGCGGTAAATCAGTTGGAATTGCATGTTGGTTATATGCAAGAGTATGCCTTAGCATACTGCAAGGAGAACGATATTGCAGTACAGGCGTGGAGTCCATTGGGCAGACGTCGTATGCTCGAGGACCCGGCTGTTGTGAAGATGGCAGAGGGTTATAGTGTTACACCAGCGGCTTTGTTGCTTCGCTATCTTTTGCAGCGAGATATTGTGGTCATTCCGAAGGCCTCAGTGAAAGAGCGTATGAAGGCGAACCTTGAGATTCCAGAATTCATGATTTCGCCAGAGGATATGGCATTCTTGAGTTGTGTGCCACAGCAAGGCTGGTCTGGAGAGCACCCGGATTTGGAATAAGGATAAATGGCGACTTGAGAAAATTTAATCAATAACAAAAAAGGTATTGCAATCGGCAATACTTTTTTTTATAATGAGTTAGAAGTAACTAACGGAAGTTGCATAGATGATACTTAGTAACAAAACAGACACGAACATAGCAAATGAAAGGCTATGCAGAAAAGAGGGGAATCATGGCAGAACAGCAAAAACAGTTTATTATACAAGAATTAAAGAAACGAGGTTTCCGTATTACAAAACAGCGTCGAATGCTTTTGGATGTCATTCTCGCCAACGAGTGTTCTAGTTGTAAGGAAATCTTTTTTGAGGCGACAAAGAAGGATGATAGCATTGGAACCGCCACGGTGTATCGTATGGTTAATCTTCTGGAGGAAATTGGAGCCATCAATCGCAAGAATATGTATAAAGTATCTTATCCCGGTGAATGCAATCTGGAGGAAGCCTGCATTGTGGAGTTGGAGGATGGTACCACACATTGCCTTTCCGCCCAAGAATGGAATGCAGTTTTGGAAGCAGGGATGAATGCTTGTGGTTACACCAATGGACAGATGCTGTGTGGTGTGACCATTCATCCGTGTGCTTGCGAATGTCAGTATTCGGAGCAGAAACAAAAAGAGGCATGAATGGTAGAGAAAAGATTAGCGTTAGATATGAAATGGAACAGAGAAATCGGGTAGACGGTTTCTCTGTTTTGTTATCCAGTCGATGCCACAAAATGCCACTTTCTAGGGCGCAATGCAAGAATATTTTTCTTGCGAATAGGTAAGAATAACCAAAAACAGTTTAAGGAGGAATTCAACGTGGCAGTGGATTTTAAAAATAGTGAGACAAAGGATAATCTGATGAAAGCGTTTGCAGGGGAAAGCCAGGCCAGAAACCGCTATACCTTCGCGGCGGAGAAAGCAAAGGAGCAGAATCAGTATGTGATTTCCATGGCGTTTCTTTTTACGGCAGATCAGGAGAAAGAGCATGCGCAGATATTTTATAATCATTTGAAGGAGTTGGCAGGAGAGACCATTCATGTGGATGGTGGGTATCCGGTGGATCTTTCGGAGGATCTGGAAGAACTTCTCCGTATGGCACAGCATAATGAGTATGAAGAGCATGATGACGTGTACAAGAAGTTTGGAGATAAGGCGATGGAGGAGGGATTTCCCAAGGTGGCAAAATCCTTTCATCTCATTGGAGAAATCGAGAAAGTTCACGGTGACCGTTTTGGGCGGTTTGCAGAGTATCTTGCCCAGAACAAGCTTCATGTGTCGGAGGTGAAGGAGGGATGGATGTGCTTGAATTGTGGGTTTGTGTACGAGGGCGAGAAGTCTCCAGAAAAATGCCCGGTATGCGACCAGAATAAAGGCTATTTTATTCGAGTGACGTTGGAACCATTTGTGGTATAGACAAAAATATGTATTTTTTGACAAGGATGTGTTTGGTATGTTAAGATTAGGTCGACGAAGATGTCGACCTAATTTTGTGAGGTGAAAATATACGCTATGAAGAAAAAGATATTGATTGTGTTATTTTGCGTTTTGGCTATAGGGATAGTTATGGCGATTCTGATTTTCGGAAAAATTATCAATACAAATCGCTGGGTGGCAAATAACTATGAGGTACAAGGAATTGATGTGTCTCATTATCAAGGGGAGATTGATTGGCAGAAAATCGCGGAGCAGGACATTGACTTCGCCTACATAAAAGCCACGGAAGGAAGCTCATCGATGGATGAAACATTCGCACAGAACTGGAAGGATGCTTCGGCGCAGTCCATGTATGTGGGAGCTTATCACTTCTTTAGTTTTGATAGCAAGGGAGAGACCCAGGCTCAGAATTATATCAATACAGTGGGAGATTTGGCTGGGAAATTAGTACCTGTTGTGGACGTGGAATATTATGGTGATAAACGGAAACATCCGCCCAAGAAAGAGGATGTTGTTCGGGAACTTAACGTGATGCTAGAGGCATTGGAGAGTCAGTATGGATGTGAGCCGATGATTTACACCACGTATGATGTTTATTACAAGTATTTGAGGGACGCGTTTCCAGAGTACCCATTGTGGATAAGGAGTGTGTATTTCTCCCCGAATCTGGGAATGAAGGGGAAATGGACGTTGTGGCAGTACTCTGACACCGATGTATTGGAAGGGTATAAGGGAGAAGAAAAATATATTGACCGAAATGTGTTTGATGGAACGATGGAAGAGATGAAGGAATTGGTGGTGGGCTAGAAGCCGTGCACATTCCTCGTCTGATTCGCAGACTCGTCATGAGGGCTGCGCCCTATATTACAAGAAAAGAGGCCATATTTTTGAGCAAGCTCAAATATGACCTCTTTCCTCGTAATGCACGGCTTAGAGTATAACATATTTCAGGATGAATAATACGGTTAATATATACATGAGAACGCTGATTTTCTTTTCTTTTGCTTTGCCTGTCAGAAGCTTGATGATGGTCCAAGAAATGATTCCAATGGAAATTCCTTCTGAGATACTGTAGGTTAGTGGCATGATAATGATACAGAGAAAGCAAGGAATGGCTTCTAGTGCATCTTCGAAGTTAATGGATGCTACATTTCCCATCATATAGAATCCAACGACAATCAGTGCCGGTGCAATGGCAAAGGATGGGATGGCAAGGAAGAGTGGGGAGAAGATAGTGGACAACAAAAATAAAATAGCTGTTGTCATGGCTGTCAATCCGGTACGTCCACCTTCGGTTACGCCGGAAGCGCTTTCTACGTATGTTGTTGTAGTGGAAGTGCCAAGTACGGCGCCAATGCTGGTGGCAAGCGAGTCCGCCAGTAAAGCGCCCTTGATACGAGGAAGTTTTCCATCGCTGTCCAACATATTTGCCTTGGCGGAAACGCCAATCAAGGTTCCCAATGTATCGAATAAGTCCACGAAAAGGAACGCGAACATGATTACGATAAAATCAAGAATTCGAATGGACGAAAAGACAGTTTTGTCAAAGCAGGCAAAGGCGGTCTCACTTATAGCGCTAAAGTCTAAGCTGACGATGGCGGATGGGAATAACGAATACATGCCCGCGTCTGGGTCTGGAACGTAGATGCCAACCAACTGGCAGATCATACCTAGTCCCCAGGTGACTAAGATACCAATTAAAATATTACCCTTCACTTTTTTGACCATAAGAATTGCCGTGAAAAGAACGCCAATAATGGCCAGCACTGCGCCTACAACCACCGAAGGGTTTCCGGTGCTAAATGACTGCAAGGATACGAGAGTGGCATCATTATTTACTACGATTTTTGCATCCTGCAATCCAATAAAGGCAATGTAAATGCCGATTCCTACGGATACAGCAGATTTTATCGATTTAGGGATAGCGTTGAAAAACTGCTCTCGAATATTTGTTAGTGACATTACTAAGAAGATCAATCCCTCTACAAATACTGCAAGAAGACCGACTTGCCAAGAATATCCCATGCTGCCGCATACGGTATAGGCAAAATATGCATTCAATCCCATGGCGGGCGCGAGAGCAAATGGATAATTGGCAAAAAGAGCCATAAACATGGTGCCGATAAAAGCGGCGAGGCACGATACGATAAGAACCGCGTTGGGATTCATTCCGCATTCTCCAAGAATTCTTGGATTGACAGCGAGAATGTATGCCATGGTCATAAAAGTAGTAACACCAGCGATAATTTCTGTTTTAACTGTAGTTGCGTTTTCTTTTAGACGAAACCATTTTTCCAATTGATGTTTCATATAAAATCCTCCTCGTATGCATAATAATTTCGTATATTGATTGTAGCTTTGCGCGATTCTGGGCTATAAAAATAGGGACACAATCGGTATCGTTACAATGGATGCTAGCGTCGATAGGATGACACCCCCCGTGGCACATTCCGTGTTGCCATCGTATTGCTGTGTGACCAAAACAACCATACTGCCTGCCGGCATGGAAAGCAGGATGATAAATAGCTTCAAAATGGTGTCATCAAAAGGAAGAAGGCGGATTAGGAAGGTGCAGGCGATGGGGATGACCAGTAGTTTCGCCAGCGTAAAGGCGTAAACTCGCCAGGTTTTCAAAAGGGCAGGAAGGCTCGTGGAAGCTACGGAGCATCCGATCAACATCATGGAAAGAGGGATGGACGGATTCCCCATGTAATTACAAAAGGTCTGGACTCCTTCTGGGACAGGCACACCTAGGAAAAAGAGAAAAAGTGCCACGAGAGAAGAAGCAACGCCAAAGTTCAAAAAGATTGCGCGAATACTCTGAGAAATAGAAGCTTTCCTGTGGGTTGTGTCAGCGTCACCATCGCCCCCACTTTTTCGTACAAGCTGAATGCCATAGGTATAAAGGATGACATTGTATGCTAACATATATACTGCAACATAGATGATGTATTCGGTACCAAGCAATGAGGCAACAACAGGAATCCCCATAAATCCACAGTTTGGAAGCAGGGTAAGCATGCGATAGACCGCTGCTTCTGAAGCGTCCGCGCGGACCGCAACGACGAAAAAGAAACCTGCCAAAAAGAGAATGCTATAAAAAAGCAAGACAAGTATAAGGTTTTCCCAAAATACAGTGCCCGTAGAGGCAAGCGTCTTGCCAAACACACTGGAAATCACCAAAAAAGGATTGAATACATTTACCACGAGAAAAGATAAGCGAGAAGCCCCCGCTTCGTCAATCCAACGAATTCTCCGGAGAAAATATCCAGCCGCCATAAGGGCAAATAAAATAAGCATTTGTTCAGCTACTAAAAAAACATTCATATCATCAAGCCTCCAAAATGGTACATACAAATTGTGCTTTGTGCATTATATCATACCCGATTTAATTTTTCTATATTCTCTTCCTTCATTTGATTGATGTTTCATGGCTTTTTTGGTAAAATATTGTTTAACAAGACAGAGTTTTTTGCACGAGTTGGTGGGACTCCGAAAAGATGAGAAAAGGTAGAGTAAGGAGGGTTTTGGTATGGAAATGAAGATGCAACCGTTGGTTCCAAATCAGTATAAAAGAGCCAATCGAATTATGATTACGACACTTACCGTTATGTATGCGCTATTTGTGATTATCGAGATTGTCAATTATGGTTTTATGAAGAATGGAATTAGTTCGGCGCGGGCCCTATTTTATGTGGCAAATATTCTTTTTATTCATTTATTTGTTCGGAAGAATATTGAAAAGAAAATGGGAATGCTTTCTTTAGTGATCGGATTTCTTGTTTCATATGTGCTTACTGTATTTGGAAATGGTACAGGAGCAATGGCGATGGCATTTCCGATACTTCTGATGTTTATGGTTTATCTGAATGCACGACTTATTTTTATAGGTGCGACATCTGCGGCGGTTATCTGTATCATTCGAGCGTTTATGATGAAAAGCGCAGGAGATGGGGCAAGTTTCACACAAGCATTGCTCATTATATCAGGGATGGTTATTTGTATCATTGGTTCGCGTCGTGCCATTAATCTCATTATCGAATTTATTCAAGAGGACAAGAAGATTATCGAGGATAAGGCACAGCAGCAAGCAATGGTGGCAGAGACCGTATCTGGCATATCTCAGGAGTTGAACGACAAATTTGTGGGTGTAGTAGAAGAAATGAGAAGGATCAATGAGGCCATGCAGCGTGCAGATCAAGCCATGGATATCATTGCAGGAAGTACGGAGAGTACGTCAGGAGCGGTCAATGAGCAGGCGGATATGACGGGACAGATTCAGGCGCGTCTTGAGAAAAACAATACCACTGCGGAGGATGCACAGAAGATTACCAATGCGCTTCGCGACACCATTCATGGCGGCAAAGCGCGAGCAAATGAATTGAAAGAGCAGTCCGTATTGGTAGATGAAAATACTACGAAGATTTCCGAGACAGTTGAGGCATTGGTTCACAACGTGGACCAGGTTTCTATCATATTGGAGTCCATTTTGGCGATTTCCTCTCAGACAAACTTGTTGGCGTTGAACGCTTCTATTGAGGCGGCGAGAGCTGGCGAGGCGGGAAAAGGCTTTGCGGTGGTTGCCGATGAGATTCGTAACTTGGCAGAACAAACCCGCGTTTCCACAGAACAGATTACGGAGATTATCAATGAGTTGACGGCTGTTACCCGTGAGACGAAGCAAGGTATCACTGAGTCAGCAGAGAGCATTCGAATCCAGAAACAGAAGGTGGATGAAGTGAATGCAAGTTTTGACGAAGTGGAAACTGGTATGCAGGAACTTCATGCAGGCGTGGATAGCATAACCTACGAAACCGGCGAAGTATTCCAAGCAAATAAAACGATTGTGGATAACATTTCAAGGGTGTCGTCTATGTCCGAAGAAGTTACTGCAGAGACCCAGAACGGAAAAGAAATGTTAGATACGGTTTATGCAAGCTTGCAAGAGTTTGTGGAGATGATTGAAGGAACATTTGGGCAGTTGCAGGAATTGCAAAAAGTGGTAGAAGAATAATATCGCGATGACGCGCAATTGTTGAAAAAAGAATTTAAGGTATAAAATTCCTCTATTTACAGATACTAGTTTCAAATACTAAGATTAGTCAATGGAGGTTTTTATTACATGAAAGCAACAGGTATTGTGCGTCGTATCGACGAACTGGGAAGAATTGTGATTCCAAAGGAAATCCGGAGGACTTTGCGGATTCGCGAAGGCGATCCGCTTGAGATATTTACCAATCATGAGGGTGGTGTCATTTTAAAGAAATATTCGCCTATCGGTGAGTTGGGTGAAATGGCGAAGGAATATGTAGAGTCCGTTGCCAATGTGGCAAAATGCACCGTTTGTGTGGCGGATCGAGATCAGATTGTAGCGGTGGCCGGACCGGATAAAAAACAATATTCGGGAAAGGATATCCATAGTGAGTTAAAGAGATGTATCGATGAACGCGCGAATCTCTTGGCATCGGATAATAAAAGTTTGCATTGTCAAGTGACAGAAGAGGGTGAGCCCGAGGCGAATCAGGCAATTGGTACCATTGTGGCAGAAGGGGATGCCATTGGCGCAGTCCTTTTGCTATCTCGTGATGCTACTAAGAGATTTGGGGAACTTGAAGAAAAGATGGCGTTGTGTGGAGCGAATTTCTTGGGACGTCAGATGGAGAGTTAGTTTTTTCAGAACGATTATCTTCTCTGATTATTATGAACAATATGTAAATATTGGTATTTGTAACGGAAATCAAGGAAAAATCCTTGACAAATAGTTAAAAAAAGGGTATAACAATATTTAGTAGGTTTACAAGTGTTGTAGGTTTACGAAAAAAATTAAAGTAAAATCACGAGGAGGATATAATCCATGAATAAGACAGAATTAGTTGCAGCTATCGCTGAAAATGCTGAATTGTCAAAAAAAGATGCTGAGAAAGCACTCAAAGCTTTCGTTGAGGTTGTTACAGATGAGCTTAAGAAAGGCGAGAAAATCCAGTTGGTAGGATTCGGTTCTTTTGAAGTTGCTGAGAGAGCAGCAAGAGAGGGAATCAACCCACTTACAAAGAAGCCTATGAGCATTCCTGCTTCTAAGGCACCTAAGTTCAAAGCTGGTAAAGCATTGAAAGATGCTGTAAACGCTTAATTTTAGTATTAGGTATGGATTTGTAAAAGTAAATTGGACGTCGATTCTGGATGCTCAGAATCGACGTTTTTGCGTATACAAAGAGAGGAGAGCAAAATGAGATTAGACAAATATTTGAAAGTGTCCCGTCTGATCAAGCGTCGCCCAGTGGCGAATGAAGCTTGTGATGCAGGGCGTATTTTAGTAAATGATAAGGTGGCAAAAGCGTCATTAAATGTAAAAGTGGGAGATATCATAGAAATTCAGTTTGGAAACAAGAATACGAAAGTAGAAGTGCTGAGTATAGAAGAGACCTACAAAAAAGACGAGGCAAAGGAATTGTATCGGTTTTTGTAATACCTTCCATTTTGTCATATCCTACCACGCTTCCACATATACTATGATAAATGGTTTGTTGAGGTGAAGGCATTGCAGGATTCCCAGAAAAGTGCATTTGGTCATTATTCCGATACGAGAGATATGTTAGATAGTAAGAAACAGGACGTGAAAATGTTCGATCGCCAGCGGGCTACCGTGACAGGAGTAAAAGAAGTGGTTTCCTTTGATACCAATAAGATATTGCTGGAGACCATTCGTGGTTCTTTGAGTTTTTGTGGAGAAAATCTTCACGTAAAGCGACTCACATTGGAAAAGGGCGAAGTGGATCTCGAAGGCAGAATCGATGAATTAAAGTACAGTGAATCTCACTCCGTGAAAGAAGCTGGATCATTTTTAGGAAAGCTGTTTCGATAAATGGAAGAGATCAAAAGTCAGTTGGTCTTCTTGCTGGGGTCTTTTTTGAGTGGCGTAGCGGTTATGTTTGCCTATGAATTGGTCAATGTGCTTCGAGGACTTTTTCAATTGAGGACAATCGGAAAATTGTGGTTGGATTGCATTTTTTTTACGGCCAGCGGAGTGATGGTGTTTCGAATGGTTTTTCTGTGCAACAATGGAACGTTGCGAAGTTTTTTTGTGGTTGCATTTGCAATGGGGGGAATC
Source organism: Eubacterium sp. (assembly GCA_045578325.1). Lineage (GTDB taxonomy): Bacteria > Bacillota > Clostridia > Lachnospirales > Lachnospiraceae > Eubacterium_F. The sequence goes on along the minus strand of JAZNJZ010000089.1, from coordinate 45,007 downwards.
CTATATCGATTTACCTTTGGGACAAAGTTGTCGGAGTTGCTGATAAGAGTAATTCGACAGTTGTCGAATTGGCTGAAAAGACCATTTGTTTGGATAGGTAGAAAAATAGAGAAAAAATATAAAAAACTTAAAAAAAGCCCTTGAAATTTGAAGGGGAACGCTATATAATAACAAGTACACACTAGTCTACAGTTATAGAAAAGTTACAGTTGTAGAATGGTATGGTGTAATGAGAAGAAGGAATAAAGGGGTCTTTTATATGAAAAAAAAGAGAAAAGATCGCATCGGATTATATCTGGTGATGACGGTTGTAATGCTCTTTTGTCTTACCCTTGGATTTCATAGTATTTCCCTTCGCGCGGAAGCTCGAGAACTTCAAGAGCAGGAGTCGATGCTGAAGGAAAAAAAGAAGGACTTGGAAAAAGAGAAGAAATCCATTGATGAGCAGAGAGTATACATGCAGACAAATGAATACGTGGAGGATGTTGCTCGAAACAAGTTTGGACTCGTGTATGAGGACGAGGTAGTTTTTAAAGCAGAGTGAGAATCATGTCGAAAAGTTTTTGAGACATGATTCTTTTTTTGACAAAATTTGATGGGTTCGTCGTATATACTTAGATATTACAGAAATAAACGGGGAGGGAAAGGATGTTTCAAAATACATTATCAAAAAAACGATGGATCCTACAGGCGGTGATTGGTTTTCTTTTGGGGCGAGTTTGGATTTTTAATGTCAATCCATTTGCCATTGCTTATCTTTGTACGGCGGGGGTTTGCCCGGGGAACCGAGGGGTTGTTCTTGGATCTGTGCTATTTGGTCTGTTGACAAAAGCGAAAGGGCTGAACTTTATACATTATGTATTGTTGGTGACATTGATTGGATTTGTGCAGCATATGATGCGACGCATTGACGGAAAAGAGGGAAATGTGTTGGCGGTGGCGGTGTCAGCGGCGATTTTAAATGCCATTCTTGGAGTTACTGTTGCTATGGTATCTACCAATACCACAGAACTCATATGGCTTAGTGTGTTGGAAAGTGCGTCAGTGTTAGCTCTTGCCAATGTGTTTCAGTGGGGTGTGCGTTTTCTTCTATACGAGGATTGGGAAAAAATGCTCAGTAACGAAGAAATGATTAGTGCTATTGCGCTGACGGCATTGGCGGTGTATGGGATGCCTCGTGTATTTGAAGGCGTATTCTCGATTGTAGAGACGATGAGTTATCTCTTGGTAATATTTGTTGCGTATCGTTATGGGGCAGCGGCAGGAGCTATGGCAGGCGCTGCTGGAGGGATGATGGCAGTATCTGCAGGTAGCGGTATGGTGTTGGTTGGGGTTTATTGTCTTCTTGGCATTAGCGTTGGTATTTTTCGAGAAGTAGGAAGAGTGATTAGTGCTGTGGCATTTGCTGTGCTTGGTGTGGTTATGGCCTATGTGGTGCGCAATGAAGTGCTTGGAATTGTAGAATTGCGAGGAATGGTTTCTGCAGTTATTCTGTTTTTGGCGATACCAGGAAAATGGATGCGAACAATTGAGAATGATCTCACAGAGGAACAAGAGAATCCCTTTGCCAGGGAGGATGTAAGGATCCTTGCCAATGAAAAATTGGAGCGAGTATCCACTGCCTTCCGTAGATTGGCAAAATCTTTTAGCGAATTTAACGGACGAGAGAGGCAGATTCCTGCGGGGGAGATGGAAGAAATCTTTGATGAATTGTCAGAAAAGGTGTGCTGCGAGTGCATTAACTGTCATTATTGCTGGGAGACAAATTATGAGGAAACATATGAAAATATCCGGATGATCATGGCAGCGGCAAGCGAAAATGGAACGGTGGAGACGGAAGGAATCAACCGCAAATTTTTGAACCGATGTTTGCGTTTGGATGAGTATATCGAAAAGATAAACGAACGAATGTCCGTGGCACGGATGAATTTGAGCTGGCGCAATCGTATGAATGAAAGTAGAGAGGCTATGGCCAGTCAGATGTTGGAGATTGCCGGGGCGTTACGGGAATTCACGCAAGAGTTAAACGAAACAAAGGAATTGCCGGCAGAGACCAAGAAAAAAGTGCTATTTGCCTTGCGTTCCTTGGGAATCAAGGTGAAAAACTTATCGTTTAAGACAGATCGCAAGGGCAATCTGGAAGTGTGCTTTGTGGCGCGGGCAAAAGGAAATGCTTGTATTACAAAAAGTGACGTTTCTATTGCGTTGGAGCATGTGTTGGACATGCCTATGCGCGCCGGCCGGTACGTGCGCAACGTCATTCCTAAGGAATACGAAGCAGTTACCTTTGTACAGGACACACATTATAAGACACTAACCGGTTTGGCGAGGGTGGCAAAGAGTGGTGAGAAAGTGTCGGGAGACAATTTTTCTTTTATGGAACTTTCCACAGGTGAACTAGTCATGGTACTCTCGGATGGCATGGGAAGTGGTGTTGGAGCATGTCGCGATAGCGAGAATTTGGTGGAAGTTTTTGAATGTCTCATCGAGGCAGGATTTCGAAAAGATGCCGCCATTCGTCTGATGAATACACTATTTGTCATGTCTTATCAAGGAAAAAAGTTTACAACTCTTGACATGACGGCGATAGACCTTTATAGTGGAAACTGTGAGATAGTAAAAAATGGTGCAGCTGCCACATTTATCAAGAGAGAAGATGGTGTGGAGACCATTTTTGCACGAACGCTTCCTATGGGGATTGATATGGAAGTGGAGACAGAGACGATTCAGACCACCATGTCGGATGGGGACCTGGTAGTTATGGTTTCGGATGGGGTCATCGATGCGTTTCCAGGAGAAAATAAAGAATTTTATGTGGAAAATATTCTTGCCAATCTCACCATTAATAATCCGTCTGAGATTGCCAATCAGATATTGATGCAGGCGCTTTCCCGAAATGCGAAGGAGGCATCGGATGATATGAGTGTTCTTGTGGCAGGGGTATGGAAAAAGTAAAAAGTGAATGGAGAAAAATATGTTCAAAGATAAAGTACTAAAGTTTAATGAAAGAAATAGACTTTTTGGAAAGGGAGATCGAATCGTGGTAGGTGTTTCCGGTGGAAAGGATTCGATTTGTCTTCTTGATGTGTTGGATAAGTGCCGAGAAGAGTTTGACTTGAAACTTCTGGTGGTCCATATTAATCATTGTTTACGAGGAGAAGATGCCGATCGCGATCAGGCATTTGTGGAAGCATTGGCCAAGGAAAGAGGGCTGGATTTTTATTGTGAGAAAATTGATGTCCGGGAAGTGGCAAAAGAGCGCAAGATGTCGGAAGAAGAAGCGGGACGTCATGTTCGTTACCAGATTATGCAGCATGTATGTATGGAAAAGGGATTTACAAAGATTGCTGTGGCACATCATCAAGGAGATGTGGCAGAGACGGTTTTGTTCCAAATGTTCCGCGGAAGTGGGCCACGTGGACTCTCTGGAATTCATGCCAAGAGAGAATATACCATTCGTCCAATTCTGTTTGCGGAGCCGGAGGAGATTAGTGCATACATTGAGGAAAATAATTTGCCTTACCGCGTGGATAGCACCAACCTAATGGAAGAATATACGCGTAATAAATTGCGTCTGCGTGTGTTTCCGTATGTGCAGAAAGAGATTAATCCAAGGGCAAAGCAACACGTGGCTAAGGCGGCGCAAAAGATTGCCATGCAAAATAATTATATTGAACGCCAAGCAAAGAAAGAGTATATGCGAGTGATACATGTGGAGCGTGGCGAGTATTATTATGATTGTGAAGAATTTGATGCTTTGGATATTGTTATTAAGCTAGAGATTATCCGACTTGTATTGAAAAATTTCCGCGATTCGGTAAAAGATATTACAGAGAAGCACTATAAGATGATTATTTCTCTATCTGGTAAAGTGGCAGGAAAGCAGGTGACGTTGCCAGGAAATATCTGTGTGGAGCGTCGTTATGGTTGCGTCTGGTTTAAAAATGTATCCAATGAAGAAAGAAAAGAGTTATATGTAGAGTGTGAGTTTCCGTTTGAAAAAGTGCTGGAAATTCGAAAAGAACGAATGCGACTGGATATGGATGTGGTTCTGCGGGAAGAACTGCCGGAAGAAATCCCACAAAAAGACTATACGAAATGGTTTGATTATGATAAAATTAAGGGTGGTGTGCGTTTAAGAAATCCTCAAGATGGAGACTATTTTATCATGGATGCCAGCGGAAAAAGAAAGAAGCTTTCGCGCTATTTTATTGATGAAAAGATTCCGTCTAGTGAGCGAAAGAAAGAAGTTGTCTTGACAGATGGCGACCATATTTTGTGGGCAATTCCAGGGCGAATTAGTAGCGCATATAAAGTTACGGAGGAAACGAAGCGAGTTCTTGTGGTTATGATATCCCAAGGATAGATTCACGTTTGGAGGAAAACAATGAGAGAAGAGATTAAACCACTGATTTCAGAAGGGGAACTGACAGCAAGAATCAAAGAAATTGCAGAGCAGATTAATGAAGACTATCAGGGAAAGGAAGTGTTCTTGCTCTGTATTCTAAAGGGAAGTATTTATTTTACTTGTGAGCTTTCTCGCTATATCACTGTTCCGGTAAAACTTGGATTTTTAAGTGTTTCCAGTTATGGGGATCGGTTGACTAGTTCTGGTGCCGTAACCATTACGGAAGGAGGAGATGTGGACGTAAAGGGGAGGGAAGTTATTGTCATCGAGGACATTGTGGACTCGGGGCGAACATTATCATTCTTAATGAATATGTTGGCAAAGAGGGAGCCAGCTAGCTTGAAACTATGTACGTTGCTTGATAAACCATCGGGACGCGTGACAGAGATTACAGTTGATTATGTAGGATTTGAGATTCCGGATAGCTTTATTGTTGGGTTCGGACTTGATTATGCGCAGAAATACAGAAATCTGCCTTATATTGGAGAATTAGAATTTAAGGAGGAAAAATAATGAAAGGTTTGAAGGGTTACGGTTTTTTCGTCGTAATGTTTCTGATATTGGTAGTGGCCTATCTTTTCAGTAGCATTTGGGGAAATACCGGCCGGGAGAATTATACGATGGCGCAGTTTAAGACAGATATTGCGTCGGGAAAAGTAAAGTCTGTCGAAATAGACCAGAATGCGGAGGTGCCAACTGGCGAAATTTATGCAAAATATGCCGACGGTGTAAAGCGCTTGTATGTGCCAGATGTAAAAGAGGCTTTGGCATATATGGAGGAGCAGAATTTTACGGCGGTGGAAATAAATGATGTGGCAAGAACGTCGTGGTTTATGCAAATTCTTCCATATTTCTTTGGATTTATTGTGATTATGTTGGTGTTTACCATGCTGTCACCAGGTAATAATGGTGGCGGAAATGGTGGCAAGATGATGAATTTTGGAAAGAGTCGTGCCCGTCTGACCATGCCAGATGAAAAGGTGAAAACCTTTGCGGATGTAGCAGGTCTTACAGAGGAAAAAGAGCAATTAGAGGAGATTGTAGATTTCTTGGCGGATCCGATAAAATATACAAAGTTAGGGGCTCGTATTCCGAAGGGTGTAATTATGGTGGGCCCTCCTGGTACGGGTAAAACATTGCTGGCAAAAGCAGTGGCTGGAGAAGCTGGCGTTCCGTTTTTCAGTATTTCCGGTTCGGATTTTGTGGAAATGTTTGTTGGTGTTGGTGCTTCTCGTGTTCGTGATCTTTTTGCAGAGGCAAAGAAGAACGCACCATGTATCGTATTTATTGACGAGATTGACGCCGTGGCGAGACGCCGTGGTAGTGGTCTTGGTGGCGGTCATGATGAGCGTGAGCAGACATTGAACCAGATGCTTGTTGAAATGGACGGCTTTGGTGTCAATGAGGGAATCATCGTTATGGCAGCAACCAACCGTGTGGATATATTGGATCCAGCGATTCTTCGTCCGGGACGTTTTGATCGTAGAGTTGCGGTAGGAAGACCGGATGTGAAGGGACGAGAAGACATCTTGAAAGTGCATGCAAAGGATAAGCCGCTTTCTGATGAAGTGAATCTGGAGGAAGTTGCGAGAACCACAGCAGGTTTTGTGGGTGCAGATCTGGAGAACCTGTTGAATGAGGCTGCGATTTCAGCGGCCCGTGACAATCGTGCATATATTGTAGATGAAGATGTGAAAAAATCCTTTATTAAAGTAGGAATTGGTACGGAGAAGAAGAGTCGAGTGATTTCTGAGCGTGATAAGCGCATTACAGCATACCACGAGGCGGGACATGCGATTTTGTTCCACTTGTTGCCAGATGTGGGGCCGGTTTACACGGTATCCGTTATCCCAACGGGGCAAGGTGCTGCAGGTTACACAATGCCGTTGCCGGAAAGAGATGACATGCATATGACGAAGGGCAAGATGCTCCAAGACATTACCGTATGTCTTGGCGGTCGAATCGCAGAGGCTCTTGCATTTGATGATGTGACAACAGGTGCGGTACAAGACATTCGCCAGGCAACAGAGGCAGCTAGAAACATGGTTACTAAGTATGGTTTTTCGGATAAGCTTGGTATGATTAACTATGATACGTCAGACGATGAGGTATTTATCGGTAGAGATATTGCACATACAAAGAGCTTTAGCGAGTCAACTTCAGTGATCATCGATGAAGAAGTGAAGAAAATTATCGATGCTTGTCATGAGAAAGCAACACGAATTTTAAAAGAAAATCGTGCTATTTTAGATCAATTGGCAGAACTTCTTGTGGAAAAAGAGCGAATCGGTCGAGAAGAATTTGAAAGCCTTTTTATGAAAAGTGACAAAGAGATATAAAAGGAACATGTGGTGTTTTGTGCAAAATGGTGCACAAAAAGAGAAGGTTTGGGCAAATGTAACAAAAACTTTTTGAAAATTTGTGTAAGTTTGTGCACACTGTTTTGGATTTACGTGCTATACTGCAAAGCGTAAACCCCAATACATTATATAGTTTTTGCTACACCCCATAAGTAACAAAAATACCTTCTCCCAAAAGGACAGCCGACGTGAAGCTGTCCTTTTGACTATTATGAACAATAATGAGCCATCGCGCGGAGAAAAAACAATTGGTTTCTGTGCTGGCACAGAAAACCAATTGTTTTTTGAACGCATGTGGCGAATGCCACTCATGACGAGGCTGCGACCTATATTGTATAAATAGAGAAGATAACGCATTAGAATAAGGAGATTCGATGGGTAATTTAAAGAGAGATGCCATATTTAGTTCCGGCACTTCGGTATATGTAATGCCAATGGAACCAAAAGCTGGCGAGGATGTGACCATTAGGTGTCGCGTGGGAAAAGATAATGCGTCTGCCGTTTATTTGATAAACGGTGATAATAGGGTATTAATGGAGAGAGAACCACATGACGAATTATTTGACTATTATAAGACCGTAGTTCGTCTTGGGAATGAACATTTTTCGTATCATTTTTTGATTGAATGTGGAGATGAAAAAGTATACTTCAATAAGCAAGGCGATGTGGATGCGATAGATCCTCGTTATGATTATTGTTTGTATCCAGGATACACCACACCGGACTGGGCAAAGGGTGCAGTTTTTTATCAGATTTATGTGGATCGCTTCTGCAACGGTAATCATACAAATGAAGTGGTGGATGGTGAATACTCTTACATTGGTGAACATGTAACGCATGTAAAGGATTGGAATAAATATCCCGCGAGCATGGGTGTCCGCGAGTTTTATGGTGGTGACCTCCAAGGAGTGTTAGATAAGTTGGATTACCTTCAGGAACTAGGTGTGGAAGTGCTTTATCTAAATCCTATTTTTGTGTCTCCGTCCAATCATAAATATGATACGCAAGATTATGATTATGTGGATCCTCATTTTACTGTTATTAAGAATGACGGTGGGGAGCCATTGGCAGAGGGGGATCAAGACAATTCCCATGCTACAAAATATATTCAGCGCGTGGTGAATAAGGAGAATCTGGAAGCGTCCAATGCATTTTTTGCACATTTTATGGAGCAAGTGCATGCTCGTGGTATGAAAGTGATCTTAGACGGTGTATTTAACCATTGTGGTTCATTTAATAAATGGTTGGATCGCGAGAAGATATATGCGAAAGATTTGTCTTATGAAAAGGGAGCGTTTCCTGCAGAGGACAGTCCGTATCATGATTTCTTTCGGTTTCATCCGGGTGGAAATTGGCCGGATAACACGTGCTATGATGGTTGGTGGGGGCATGATACCCTTCCGAAATTAAAATATGAAGATTCGGAAAAGCTGTATGAATATATTATGCGTATCGCACGTAAATGGGTATCGGCGCCATACAATGTAGATGGTTGGCGTTTGGACGTGGCGGCAGATCTTGGATGTTCGGAGGAATTTAACCATAAGTTCTGGCGAGATTTTCGTGCAAATGTAAAGGAAGCCAATCCAGAAGCTATTATTTTGGCAGAGCATTATGGAGATCCATCCGCTTGGTTGCGTGGTGACCAGTGGGATACGGTAATGAACTATGATGCCTTTATGGAACCGGTCAGCTGGTTTCTGACGGGAATGGAAAAGCATAGTGACGTCAGTCGTATCGATATGAAGGGAAATAGCGGCATGTTCTTTGCGCAAATGACAGAGCATGGGGCAAAGTTCAGTATGCAATCCTTTATGGTGGCAATGAACGAGATTTCCAATCACGACCATTCACGTTTTCTGACACGAACCAATGGACGTGTGGGACGAACGGCAACGGCTGGTCCAGAGTCGGCTAATTATTGCGTTAATAAGGCGTTAATGATGGCGGCAGTTATGATTCAAATGACTTGGATTGGTGCGCCAACTTTGTATTACGGTGATGAGGCAGGCGTGTGTGGCTGGACAGATCCAGATAACCGTCGGACCTATCCTTGGGGAAACGAGGATCGTGAGTTGATTCACTTTCACAAGGAGATTATTCGCATTCATAAAGATTACGAGGCCCTTCAAACGGGAGCGTTGATTTATCTCGTGAATGAAATGAATTTGATTGGTTATGGTCGTTTTGATGAAAAGGATAAATTTTTTGTGCTGGTACAGACTGGTGGTGAAACACGAACAGTACGAGTGCCGGTATGGCGTATAGAGATGAAAGATGGCGAGTCTATGGTGACAATGATCCGAAGCGATAAAACGGGATTTGACATAGGAGCTCATGTATATACGGTACAGGATGGTTATGTCACTGTTGAAGTGCCAGAGGATGGAGCAGTTATTGTGAAATCGATAGATAAGATTTATTAGTAAGACAATGGAGCAGAAAAACACCCCTTGTATGTATCTTGCATACAAAGGGTGTTTTTTAATGGGTGTACCGTTCTAGGCTATTATGCCTCAACTTCGGAGGTCGTTGTCGTCTCTGTTACGCCGTCGCGCCAATTTTCCAATTTTTTCACTGCAGTATCAACGGTTTTTTGGCAAATCTCTGGAAGCTCTCCGCCCCAAGCTTCGGCAGCTTGCTCGAAGCCTTTCTTAAGAGCGTCAATCATTTCGTTTGCCTTTGTTGAATCGCCACCGCTCAGTGCTTGTGCCATGGATACAAGGCGCTCGCTTGTCTGCTCGATACCCCAGTAGCCATCTTCTGCCACCTCTTTTTGGGCTTCTGCTACTGTTTCTGGATCTACGCTGATCTTTCCGTCTTTAATATCTTGAAATAAATCGCAAAGCTTTGTGTACTTGTTGGCCTGCTTTGAAAGAAGTTGGTCCACAAGATTCTGAAGCTGCTGATTTTTGCTGCTTAACTCACCTTTTAGTTGCTTCACGATGTTTTGGTAATCTTTGATTTTTGAATTCGCATCAGCGCTCTCCGTAGCTTTTGATGGTTCATAAACAACACCTGTTTCTTCCACTGTGGAAACTGCTTCGGATGCAACCTTACTTTTGGTCTTGGAAGTAGGGGTTGTTTTCTGTCCGTAAGTAGTAGCCACCGAATTGGTTACTCCGTAAATGCTCATATCTTACCTCCTTGTAAGTGAATTCGTTTACTTGGTTACACATCGTATATATATAAAACCTTCTCTACCTTTTATATCGGATTAAATTGGAAAAAGATTAACCTTGTACTTCAAGAAATGTGGGAGTAAAATAGAAGTAGAGTGGTGGTGTGGTCATAGTAGGAGAAGACATATGATTAAGAAAATTATATTATTTACAAAAGGGATCGAAACCCTATGGTATTTTTCGGAACAGTTAGGAAAGACCTTTGAATTGCTGGGATACGAAGTGTTTTACTTTGACCAGTGCAAGGAATATCGAAGCTTAAGTGATCTCATCTGGTTTTGTGAACCAGGGGTTACGGCAGCCGTTAGTTTCAATTATGATGGTTGTGCAGGCGAGGAGTATTTTATCGATTCGGAGGGGATTTCCTTCTTTGATGCGAGAGATGTGTTGTTTATTAATATCGTTGTGGACCATCCGTTTTATTATCATAAGTTCCGTCCGTATTTGCCAAAAAAATATATACAGATTTCCATTGATCGGGAGCATGAGGCGTATATGGCGCGGTTTTTCCCGGAGGTAAAACGGGGGCCATTTCTTCCTTTGGCGGGAACGAGTTTGTGGAATAAGGGGGAGTTGCCAAGTTGGGAGGAAAGGCCCTATGATGTGGTTTTTGCAGGCAATTACAATCCTCCAAGTATATTTGAAGAAACCATTCATCGCAATGGCGACGAGTATGCAGAATTTTACTATCGAATCATTCGAGATCTGATTGATCATCCATGGAAGTCTATGGATGCTACCATTCTTGAGTATCTGGATCGGGAGGTGGAGGATATTGATGAGGCGGGGCGTAAGGCGACGATGCCGAATATGATATTTATCGACCTTTATGTGCGGCACTTCGTAAGGGGTGAGGTGGTAAAGACCTTGGTGGACAACGGAATAAAGGTACATTGTTTTGGGAAAGGCTGGGATCAATTGCCTTGCTCTCATCCTGAAAATATAATCAATGGTGACTTGTTGGATTCGCTTGGATGTCTGCAACAGATCAGTCGCGGGAAGCTGTCTTTGAATGTTATGCCATGGTTTAAAGATGGCGCTCATGACCGTGTGTTTAATTCTATGTTAAATGGGGCAGTGTGTATCAGTGATGGTTCGAAATACATGTCTCAAATCCTTCGAGATGGGAAAGACTATATACAGTATGATTTGGCGCGGCTAGAGAAGCTTCCAGAGCTTGTGACGGGTGTCTTGGGGGATCGTGACAAATGGGAGTACATACAAGAGAATGCCTATCGGACAGCAATGCGTGGGCATACATGGGCGGATCGTGCGCGTCGCATCCATTCAGAAATTCTTTGCAAGATACCATGAGATGTGGTAAAATGTCCTTATGCAGTTTTTTGAGTATGATTATAAGACCACTATGTTTAGGAGAATGATATGGCAAAAAATAAAGTAAAAAAGAGAAAGAGAAGGAAGCATCCGAAGTTTTGGCTTGGATTCAAAATATTTACATTGCTTTTCCTTCTGTCCATATTGATTGGAGGATGCATTTTCTACGTGAAGTATGGACGTGATATTTTCAAGCTTCAGGATGAAGCGGTGGAGATGGTTCGTCAATCCACAGAGGAGACGTTCCGAGATTCGGAGACATCGGTTATTTACAATTCAAAAGGGAAACAGATTTCCATTTTGAAGGGGGAGAGAGATACTTACTATCTTCCCATTGAGGAGATTCCGAAGTATGTAAAGGATGCCTTTATTGTAACAGAGGATAAGAAGTATTATCAGCATAACGGAATTGATCCGGGAGCCAATGTTCGTGCGGTATTGGCGTTGATTCGTCACAAAGGTGAGATTACTCAGGGAGCAAGTACCATTACACAGCAGCTTGCCCGTGGTGTGTTCTTGACCCAGGAGGTTACCTATGAACGTAAGGTGAAGGAAATCTTCGTGGCAATGGAGATGGAGAAGAAATACAGCAAAGATCAGATTTTTGAGTTTTATCTGAATAGCATTTACTTCTCTGGTGGGTATTACGGAATCGAGGCGGCGGCAAAGGGATATTTTAGCGCCAGCTGTAAAGAGTTATCCTTGTCCCAGCTTGCCTTTTTGTGTGCAATTCCGAACAACCCAACGTTATACGATCCGGTGAACAACAAGGAAAATACGATGAAACGACGCAATCGTATTTTGGATCAGATGTTGGCGGATCAAGTCATTACAAAAGCAGAATATGAATTGGCGATTCAGGAAGAGATTGTTTTAAATATTACAGAGCCAGTAAAACGAAACTTTATTCAGACCTTTGTAACGTATTGTGCTACAAAGAAAATTATGGAGTTAAATGGATTTGAGTTCCAGTATGGATTTGACTCTGAGAAAAAGGAAGCAATCTACGAAGAAGAATATAATGACGCTTATGCGGCGGCACAGAAGCAGTTGATCAATGGCGGATATCACGTATATACATCCATTGACTTGAAAAAGCAAAAAGCGTTGCAACAGGCGATTAATACCAATCTCCAAAATTTCAAAGAAAAGGGAACCAATGGTATTTATAAAATGCAAGGTGCGGCGGTTTGCATTGACAATGAAACCGGACGCGTGGTTGCTATTGTCGGTGGAAGAAGTCAGAAGACCAATGGATATACATTGAACCGTGCGTTCCAGTCCTTCCGTCAGCCAGGAAGTAGCATTAAGCCTGTGATTGTTTACACGCCGGCACTGGAACGAGATTACACGCCAGACAGTAAAGTAAATGACCATAAGTTTGAGGGTGGCCCTTCTAACTCCAATGGAAGGTATTCGGGATATATTCCGCTACGATATGCGGTGGAGCAGTCTAAGAATACTATAGCATGGCAGCTTTTTGAGGAGTTGACACCACAAGTTGGCCTTCAGTATTTGCTGGATATGAATTTTACGAAGATTGTAAGCAGTGATTACTATAATGCTACGTCCCTTGGTGGAATGACCTATGGATGTAGTGCGTTAGAGATGGCATCTGCTTACGCCACCATTGAGAATGACGGAAAATTCAGAGAGCCGACGTGCATTGTGAAGATTCTTGATGCAGATGGAAATGTGGTAGTGGAAGATGATGTGGATCAAAAATACATTTACGACTCCCATGCGGCCAATCAGATGGTGGATGTTATGAAGGGTGTTATTACCAACGGTACAGGAAGAGGTCTTGCTTTGGAAAATGGCATGGTTTCTGCTGGAAAGACAGGAACGACAAACGATAAGAAAGATGGTTGGTTCTGTGGATTTACACCGTATTATACAACGGCAGTATGGATTGGTTGCGACAATCCGGAAGCGATTTCAGACTTGTCGGGATCCACGTATCCTGGACGTACTTGGCAGACGTTTATGAATGCGATTCATGCGGACTTGGAGCCGATTCCATTCTCCTTTGAGAAAGCGGGTGAGGAAGAAGAGGAATCCACGTCTACAAATCGTTTTCGAGAGAGCGCATCTCCTGGTTTGAGTGATGAAAAGAAAGAGGAGAAGAAGAAGGAGCCTGCCAAGAAGAAAGCGAAGGCTACCAAAGCGCCAGCGCCGGCACCAGAACCGGAAGCGCCAGCGCCTGAGCCGGAAGCACCAGCGCCAGATCCAAATGCTGGGGCAGAAGGTGGAGAACCGGGTGCAGCACCAGATGAAGATACGAGTACATCCAATGATGACACAAGTTTTTCTCAGGATGATACGACATATCAGGAAGATCCGGACGCGGTACCGGCACCATAACGATATTTATAATAAAAAGAAAATAAAAAAAGCACTTTTCTGTAAATACAGGAAAGTGCTTTTTGGTTATGTTTAAGATTAATTCTGATCGTATTTTTCCAGTAAGTTATGAATTCTTTCTACCGGGTTCAATAAACCAGAAATAGAAGCATCGTGGTTCAGTGTATTGATGAGGAGAGCGATATATTTGCTCATGTCAACGTTGATGTACCACTCTTTGGACAAAAGCTCCTCTGGCTGATATACAAGGTTTGTAGTCATAACACGGTAGATCAAACCACTTTCAAACGCTTTGTCGAATTTGTCGAGACCGTTGGTAAAGAGACCAAAGGTAGAAGCAACGAAGATACGGTTTGCTTTTCTTCTTTTAAGCTCTGTCGCAACGTCTAACATACTCTCGCCAGAAGAAATCATGTCATCGATAACAACAACATCTTTTCCTTCTACGTCAGCGCCCAAGAACTCGTGAGCAACGATTGGGTTTCTTCCTTCTACGATGGTTGTGTAGTCGCGGCGTTTGTAGAACATACCCATATCTACACCAGCAACACCAGCGAAGTAAATGGCACGTCCAGTAGCACCTTCATCTGGGCTGATGATCATCATGTTCTCAGGATTCATTTTGATATCTGGAACATTTCTCAACATGGCTTTGATAAACTGGTATGTTGGCTGTACTGTTTCAAATGTATTCAAAGGAATTGCATTCTGTACACGTGGGTCATGAGCATCGAAAGTAATAATGCTGTCTACGCCCATATTTACTAATTCCTGGAGCGCCAATGCACAGTCCATAGATTCTCTAGAGCTTCTCTTGTGCTGACGGCTCTCGTACAAAAATGGCATGATGACAGTGATTCGTCTTGCTTTTCCACTAACGGCAGCGATCATACGCTTCAAATCCTGGAAGTGATCGTCTGGTGACATGCGATTGATCTGTCCGCATACTTTATAAGTGAGGCTGTGATTGCATACGTCTACAAGAATGTAAAGATCCTTGCCTCGTACGGATTCGTTGAGAATTCCTTTCGCCTCTCCGGAACCAAAACGTGGACAAACGGCGTTGATCAGATAAGAATCTTTTTTGTAGCTGGCAAAATGAATGGATTCTGCGCTATTCTCGCTGGCGGTGCGCCAAGAAGAAATATACCAATCTACTTGTTTTCCGATGTCACGGCTGCTTTCCAATGCGATGATTCCAAGGTCACCATAAGGGATAATGTCTGCAAAATTGTTTTGACTCATTACTGTCTCCTCCAAAAAAAATGTGTAATTTTATAGTTTCAAGCCAGGCTAGTTCCGATTGGACTGCCGGGCACTGATGGCTTTTTTTAGGCGGATGTCATCTCCGGTTACTTTCAACAAAGTGTATCCGCTTGTAATTCGTGAGAAAATACGCTCACTGTATTGCTCGCGTAAATCATCAAAAGAAAGGTTTGTAGATATGATCGTCGATTTTTGATGAACCAGACGTGTGTCTAACACCTGGTACAATTGTGACGATGTAAAGCTGTTGTTGAGCTCTGTTCCTAAGTCATCAATGATGAGTAAGTCGCAGTCTAAAATGTAAGATACGGTGGCGCTTTTTTCCACCGAGCTTAGCTCACGATCAAATTTGTTCTTCTCTAAAATATCAAATAGTCCGAGAGAAGTCAAGTATACAACGGTATGAGATTGATCTAAAGCTTCTTTTGCGATGCAGTGAGTCAGAAAAGTTTTTCCGACTCCCGTGTTGCCATAAAGAAGAAGATTGTCATGGGTTTCCATGAACTGTTGGCTGAAAATTCGGGCGGTTCGCAGGATTTCGCGACTGTTGTCCCGTGGGGTCAGCCCGGTTGTTTCTTCTACGTAATCATCTGGATAATACTCAATGCAAAAATGAGAAAAATTTTCAGTCTCCAAAACTTCTTTTAAATTGGACTGTTCATATAAATATTCCACAATACGACTTTTAAAACAGTGACACTTCTCGTCATTAATATAACCAGTGTCCTGGCAATCTGGGCATGTATAAATTCGGTCCAAATAATCCGGAGAATAGCCATGTTCCACAAGAAGTTGTTCTTTTTTCTTCGAAATCGCTTCCACTTCTGCGTGAAAAGCAGATAGATTACCGTTTCCTTCTTCGAGTCTTGCCCGTACCATTTCCACAGAAAGTTCTGCAAGGCGATGATGAAGGGAAGCCAATGCAGGGATTTTCTCATAAACTTCCTGCTGGCGTGTCAGGAGAATTCGCTCGTTCTTTAACTGAGTTTCATTATATATGGAATATAAATGTTTATATTGTTCATTGCGTAGTTGCATAGCGACCTCCTGTGTTGATTTTATTTCTGAAGAAGTTGTTTTTCCAAATCGCTATATTCGCTTTTGGAATACTGACGTTGTGGAAAATTCTGAAATTTATTTTTGTTAATGGATGTGACTTTGCTTCCTGTTGCATTTTTTTGGCGGAAGTAAGACTTGTCACATTCCTCGATATCTTTTAAAGTAGTTACGCCTTTTTTGTGCCAATCTTCCAAGATTCGGCTGGTATAGTTAAGGTTGGTGTCGCCGGATTGCAACACGGTTCGATTACAAGCTTCCTCGATGATTGCGGTGGAAAATTGATAGGCATCCCATTTGTCAATAATTGCTTTCTCGGCAGGAGCAAGTGCTCGTTTGATTCCTAGAGCGTTCGAAACAATTTTATACATCCCGTTGAAGGAAGAAGCTTCTTCCTCCGCTTCCTGTGAAGTGCGGATGCCTTTTTTGGCCCAGTCGAGAGCAATGGCTTCGATGTAACGTGGCTTGTTTTTTCCACGAGCAAGGGCAATTTCATAAAGAGTCGTAACCAGCTCCAGCGAAAAACCAAGATCGGTCATAAGATATAGAACCAATTGCAAATGTGAGTCGCTCATGGTGGTTCCTAAAAGAGCTTCTACGATGCTAAGACAGCTATCAATATCTTTGTCCCGCTTCAATGCCTCCGCTTGAAGTGGTGTGTATGTATGACGCTCAGGGAGCGCGGGAAAATCTTCTGCGATAACACTGGAGTCCTTACGCTCTGCAGTCTCGCTGGACGAAATTGTGACGGACATAGTGGACGCAGCGTTTGGTGCCGTATTTTCTTTTGTAGCGGCAGTAAATACCGTCGTAGGCTGTACCATGTGTGATTCAGCGCTTGGTGTTGTTGTATTGAATGGCAACAACTGAACCCCACAAAGTTGTCCGTTTTCTTCTGTTAACTGAAGAATACCCTGCTTTTCCCAGTAACGCAAGGCGCGTAATATGTCTGCTTCTGTATTGGAAAGCATGTCTGCCATGGAATCAATGGTTAATTGACGGCCGCCAGAAGTCATATGGCGCAATAGGTAAAGATACACTTTAACAAAACTTCCATTTGCATGAGGCATGTACTCATCAATAAAAGCATTTGGAATTTGTGTGATATCTGTTTGCCATGTTGTCGTAAGTAAAAATCCCATGGTGTATCCTCCTTCTGAACCGTCAAAAAATATTACCTCTAAGATAATAACGCATATTTGAAGATCTGTAAATAGGCAAAAAAATGTACGAATTCAGTAGAATATAGCTTGTGGAAAATGTGGATAATGTGGATAACTTTTAATGGTGTGTACTAAGGTTGTAGAAAAAACTTAAATAAACCCCGAAAAATCGCTGGTTTTGGATTTGTAATATATATCTATAGTTATTCACAAAATCAAAAAGACAAAAAACTATCCACAACCTTTGTTTTCTACCCGCTGTTGATAAGGTTGTGGATAATGTGCATAACTTAGGACTTGACAAGAGATTCGCCAACTTCTACAATGTTTCCCGCCCCCATAGTTATCAACAAATCGCCGTTTACTAAATTTTTTTCAAAAAATTTCTTAATAGTGTCTAAATCACCTAAGTAGTATACTTCTGTTTCGGTTTTTTCAATGAGTTGAGCTAAATCCTTAGAAGAAATGTCGCCAGGATCTTTTTCCCGTGCCGCATAAATATCTGCCAGAACTACTTTGTCTGCCAAGGATAAAGCTTCCGCAAACTCGTCAAGGAAGTTTTTGGTTCTGGAGTAAGTGTGAGGCTGGAAGGCAACCCACAATGTTTTATGCGGATAGTTGCGAGCAGAAGTCAAGGTGGCCCGGATTTCCGTTGGATGATGCGCATAATCATCGATTACCGTTGCCCCCGCATACTCGCCTTTGTGCTGGAAACGACGCTCGGTTCCAGAATATTTGGAAAGACCATCTTGGATGGTGGTTGCTGAAATCCCAAAGAGGGATGCCAGGGCAAGGCAAGCAAGGGTGTTAGAAATGTTGTGTTTTCCTACAACGCCCAATGCGTAGTGATCCGTTGGTTTTCCAGATTCCAATAGGGTAAAGTTTCCACGTCCCATTTCATCATAAGAAATATCCGTGGCAGAAAAATCAGCCTCTGGATTGTCTACGGAGTAAGTTAATACGCGACAAGCGAGCCCATTCGTTAGTTCGGTATAATTCTCAATATCTGCATTGATGATTAGTGTGCCATCGGCTGGAAGAAGTTCAGCAAATTCACGAAAACTCTGGCGGATATGAGCCAGATCTTTAAAATAGTCGAGATGCTCTGCTTCTATATTAAGAATCACTCCGATGGTTGGAGCGAATTTCAAAAAGCTATTGGTGTACTCACAAGCTTCTGTAATAAAATTTGAGGACTGGCCAATACGGATGTTTCCAGCAATAGCAGGGAGAATTCCGCCAACGGAGATGGTTGGGTCCATATCTGCTTCCAAAAGGATGTGAGAAGCAATGGAAGTGGTGGAAGTCTTTCCGTGAGTTCCGGCTACCGCAATGGCGGTAGAATAGTTCTTCATTACCTGTCCTACCATGACTGCACGTTCCATCATAGGAATTCCTAATTTTTTTGCCTGCACATACTCGGGGTTGTCTTCGGATATTGCCGCAGTGTATACGACAAAATCAATGTCCTCGGTGATATTTTTGCTGATTTGTTCATATACTACCTTTATGCCGAGTTCCTCTAAGTGTTTTGTGATTTTAGACGGGGTCCGATCCGAACCCTGAATGGAAAATCCCATGGTATGCAGCAGTTCTGCAAAACCGCTCATGCTAATTCCACCGATGCCGATGAAATAAGCATTCTGAGGAACATTAAAATCAATTTCATACATAGTTCTCTAACCATCCCTTCTTATTATAAGAAATATTTAACTGTTATAAGTATAAAGCTATTATATGAAAAAAACAAGGTCAAAGGTTAAAGAGATTTCGGTGTTTTTGATGGTTTTGTGCATATTTCACAAAAAATAAAATAAAATGCAAAAAATATTATGAAAATTATTTGTATTTTTTCGAAAATATGGTATAATCATAATATCAGCTTATAGCTTGGCCCGCCCGATTCACGTCTCGGCGGGTACTATTTACAACAGGGGTGATAAATAACATGATAAAAAAAGAAATGATAGCTATGTTATTAGCCGGGGGTCAGGGTTCTCGATTGGGAGTTTTGACATCAAATGTAGCAAAACCTGCTGTTGCTTTTGGGGGAAAGTATCGTATCATTGATTTTCCATTGAGTAATTGTATCAATTCTAAAGTGGATACAGTAGGTGTTTTGACGCAGTATCAGCCGTTTAAACTTCATACTCACATTGGAATTGGTGTTCCATGGGATCTTGACCGTAATGTTGGAGGAGTTTCCATTCTTCCACCTTACGAGAAAAGTACAAGTAGCGAGTGGTACACAGGAACTGCCAACGCAATTTATCAGAACTTAATGTTCATGGAGTATTACAACCCAGATTATGTTCTGATTTTGGGTGGTGACCACATTTACAAAATGGATTATCAGGTCATGCTGGATTTTCATAAGTCCAATAATGCAGATATTACGCTGGCAACAATTCCAGTTCCAATGGAAGAAGCGAGTCGTTTTGGGGTGTGCATTACAGATGACAATCGTAGGATATTGGAGTTCCAGGAGAAACCGGAACAGCCAAGAAGTAATCTTGCTTCCATGGGAATTTATATTTTCTCATGGCCAGTGTTGAAGGAAGCTTTGCTTACGTTGCGGGATCAGCCGGGGTGCGATTTTGGAAAACATATTATTCCGTATTGTCATGAGCGTGGGGACAGAGTCTTTGCCTACGAGTATAATGGGTATTGGAAAGATGTAGGAACTCTTGGTTCTTATTGGGAGTCAAATATGGAACTGATTGATCTGATTCCAGTGTTTAATCTGTACGAAGAATTCTGGAAGATCTATACGAAGAATGATTGGCTTCGTCCACAGTACATTTCTGATTCTGCCGTAATCGATAAGGCAATTATGGGAGATGGCTGTGAAGTTTATGGCGAGGTGTATAATTCAGTTATCGGTTCTAATGTAGTGATCGAAGAAGGAGCCGTGGTTCGGGATTCCATTATTATGAATTCCACTACCATCGGAAAGAATACGATATTGAACAAAGCCATTGTGGCAGAAAATACCGTAATTGGTTCTAATTGCGTATTGGGTGCAGGTGAAGATGGAGTGGTGAATCAGGTAAAACCGGATGTGTACGCGTTCAATCTTGGTACTGTTGGTGACAACACCGTGATTCCGGATGGAGTTACCATTGGTAAAAACACTGCTATATCAGGAGTAACGACCAAGGAAGATTATCCGAACAACGAACTAGTAGGTGGCGGAACTTTGATAAAGGCAGGTGACATAGTATGAAAGCAATAGGAATTATTTTGGCTGGTGGAAGCAGCACGAGAATGACAGATCTTACGAAGAAAAGAGCTACCTCTGCGTTGCCGATTGCAGGAGGCTATCGCAGTATCGACTTTGCTCTCAGTAGTATGTCATCCTCACACATTAGCAAGGTGGCTGTGTTTACTCAGTACAACACAAAGTCATTGACAGAGCATTTGAATTCCTCCAAATGGTGGGATTTTGGTAGAAAACAGGGTGGATTGTTTGTATTTACTCCAACGCAGACCCAGGACAATAGTTATTGGTATCGTGGTACTGCGGATGCGATTGCGCAGAATATTGAGTTTTTAAAAGCGAGTCATGAACCATATGTAATTATTGCATCGGGAGATTGTGTTTATAAGCTTGATTTCAATAAAGTTTTGCAGTATCATGTGGAGAAAAATGCAGATATTACTATCGTAACAAAGGATCTCGGGGAGAGAGACGACCCAAGTCGATTTGGTGTAGTCTCAGTAGATGAAAATGGGCGTGTGACGGAATATGAGGAAAAACCGATTGTTACGTCCAAAACCACAGTGTCTACAGGTATTTATGTAATTCGTCGTCGCCAGCTGATCGAGATGATCGAGAAGGCAGGAGACGAAGGCGGATTTGATTTGGTAAAGGATATCTTTATCCGTTACAGAGGATTGAAAAAATTCTATGCATATCCGATGGATTCATACTGGAGTAATATTACAACAGTTGATTCCTACTTTAAAACGAATATGGATTTCCTCAATCGGGAGACAAGGGATTACTTCTTTAATCAGTATCCAACCATTGCTTCCAAGATTGAAGATCTACCACCAGCGAAGTACAATGTTGGTTGCAAAGTGACGAACAGCTTGGTATCCAGTGGTTGTATTATCAACGGCGAAGTAAGTGATTCCATTTTGTTCAAAGAGGTATACGTTGGAAATAATTGTACCATTCGTAACTCGATTATTTTGAATGATGTTTATATTGGCGATAATACCTATATAGAGAATTGTATTATTGAGAGTCATGATACGATTCGAGCTAATTCGAACTACGTTGGAGACCCAGATAATATCAAAGTAGTGTTGGAGAGAAATGCACGTTATGTGCTGTAAACAACGTAAGGAGGATAAAGGGATTGCAAATAACAGATATTCGGATTCGAGTTGTAAACACAGATTCCATGATGAAAGCGATCGCGTCAGTAACATTTGATGAAGCATTTGTTGTGCACGATATCAAAGTCATCGAGGGAGACAAAGGATTGTTTATTGCTATGCCAAGCAGAAAGACGCGAGATGGTGAATTTCGCGATATCGCACATCCAATCAATGGAGAGATGCGTAACTTGTTGCAGAATGCAATTATAGAATCATATAGAGAAGCTCTAGAAGAAGTATCGAAAGAATGAAAAAGTAAGGATTAAATAAGAAAGAGCTGTTGCACTAGCATTTATAGCAAGTGCAGCAGCTCTTTCTTTGTGTTATAACAGTTTATCGCGATTTATTTTACCAACCATAGTAGTAAATGCGATATACAGCAGTTGTTCCGTTGGCTTTGTGGATTTCTAAAACGCCAGTACAATTCTCTTCGTCATCTAAAGAACTGTAAGTAGTGTTCCATTTTTCAGAATTCTTGTCTACGATTTCATACGTATCAGCGTCGTCAAACAAATTAACTTTCAGGTTGTTGCGAATAATTTCGTAGGTGTCGTCCAAATCTCCATAAATTGAAATGTATGCATATGGGGTGTCGGAACTTTCTGTTTCAAATGCTGCATTAGCGGATAGGTAGACGCCATCCAGTCGTTCAAGAGAAGCGATAGAAGTAAGCGTACCATGGATGTAATCATATCCGCGTTCATCTTTATATTCGCTAGAAGTTAAGTACTTTCCAATGCCGCGGAATCGACCAGATGCAGAATTGTATGTACATACTTTCCAGTAATCTTCTGGCTCTCCGGCTGGTGCGTTATATGTGCTGATCAATTCACTTCCCTGATATACATTAACCTGTGCGTTGGAGAAGGAAAAGTCAGGTGTTTCTGAATAGTTGCGTACATAGAATGTGTAGGTGCCGTTTACCAAAGTGTGAATGGTTACGGTTTCTGGCCCCTCATAAGAGGTATCGTCTACGTCGAGCTGAGCATATACGGTGTCATCCATACTGTATACTTTGTCATTGAAGTAAACCTGGAAACGTTCGCCATCTACAGTTGGTCCAAGTAAGTAAGCATCCAAGTCAGATGGTGCTCCAGAGGACTCGCTACCCCAAGTGAGAACGAAACGGATACCCTGACCAGAGAGTTTTGGAGAAACGAGAATATCAGTGGCATTCTCAGAATCTGCAGTTACACATACACTCTTCTTGTTGGAAATATAATCTTCTGTTCCGACAACTTGTACAGTATACTGCTGCGCAGGAAGGTTGTCGAAGCGATAGCATCCGTCTTCATCCGTTGTAGTTGTTGCGATTGGAGTACCTACCGTATTTCCTTTGTGAAGGAAAAGTTGTATGGTTAAGTTCTCGATGTCTTCATTGTTTGTTGCATTTCTTACATTTCCTGAAATAGATGCAGAATGGTTGTCTTCTTTGCTGCTATCTAACAAATACAGTGTTTCGTTGGAGAAGGTATCTCCACTGTTAGAGGAAACAGAGAAACGCTGAAGTGCCGTTTGATAACCATCTTTCTTCGCGATCAAGCAATAGTTTCCGATTGGAATTAATTCATAGTTATAAGTACCGTTTTCATCTGTTGTAGCAACCACTGCATTTTCGTTGTTTTCAACTTGAGCGATAACATCATCTAAGTTCAAATCAACAGCATCTGGTACAAGATAAATCTGAACATCTGCAAGCGCATTGTTTGTTTCATATGCGTCTTTTACATTTCCTGTTACATTTACCTTGACGGCATCTTCTGGAGCCAGTGCATCTGGAATAACTGTTTCCGTTGCAGTACCATCTTTGTAGCTCACTTCGATGTATCCAAGACCACGGATTTCCGGTTTGTTTGCTACTTTGTCTGCAGAAACGATAGAATCCTCTGCACCACCGAGAAGTGAAAGTGTAATTTTATCTGTAACCGAAGCGTTTACCGGCTGATTGGTTACGATATTTGCTGCTTTAGAAACATTCAAAGAAATCGTATCGGTAGAAAGACCAGAGATGTTTACTTTAGCAGCAGCATATACATTGACAACTGGCACACAACCATCATTATCAATGGAAACTTGAGTAGCTGGCTCGCCGATTGTAATATTTGCTGTAGCATCATCAGAAATAGATATATTGGCATTTGTAGCGACAACGCAGTTAGTTGTTCCTGCGCTTTGTACATAGTTACCACCAAGAATCATAACTTCATCCAGATCTGCGCTATTTGTCAAAGTTGCATTTGGTGCCTTGAAGACAATCTGCTTTCCACTATGATTGCTTTCAGGAATTGTAAAAGCGGTTTCTTCGTTAGTCTCAATGGTAATGGATAAGATATTGCTATTTGCCAATGCTCGATCCAATTCTTCCTGTGTTGAAACAGCGATATCGTCTTTTACGTTTACCATACAAGTAGCAGATTTGCCACTGGCAGTATTTTTGGCGGTAATGATTGCAGTACCTTTTTCAACACCAGTAATAAGACCTGTGTCGGATACGGTAGCAACTTTTGAATCACTACTGCTCCAGATTAAAGTTTTGTCTGTTGTGTCTGCTGGAAGAACAGTAGCCATAAGCTGTTCTGTGCTACCAGCATAAATGGTTACGGAAGCTTTGTCCAAAGCAACAGAAGTAGCTCTAATAATAGTTGGTGTTGCTGGGGTCGGTGTGGAAGGTTTAGAAGGTGTAGATGGTTTCTTTGCTACTACCGTTACCTTACATACTGCCTTTTTCTTTGTCCCTTTAATCTTGGCAGTAATTTTAGCGGACCCTTTTTTCTTTGCTGCTACGACACCTTTCTTAGATACCGTTGCGACTTTTTTGTTGCTGGTTGTAAATGTTACTTTTTTCTTTTTCTTGGCTGGTTTCACTTTTGCTTTCAAAGTGATCTTTTTTCCAACCTGCAAAGTGCATTTCTTCTTATTAAGAGAAATACTTACTTTTTTGGCAGCGTCTGCTTCTTCTGGTGCAGTGAGTGCACAACTGATAGCAGCAAGCGCCAAGGTCATTCCTGCAGTTGCAAGAATTCGCGATGCTCTTTTGTTCATTTTGACTCTCCTTTCAATGTTATATTATCCCTGAACAGTGTCATTATAGCATAAAAGGGGGAGAAATGTAAAGGAGTGGGGGGGGGCGTGGGGAATATTATTATTTTATTTTTGATTGACATATAACATATATGAATATACAATGAAGTTCCCGAATAATGGCAAAAATTGAGGTGGCCAAGATGAAGAAACAGTATTATTTGTATAAATACGGTGGGTGTAAGTTTAAGAAAAGAAAACTATTTGATAAAGGTGAGATTAAAGTATGTCGATTCGGAGTCACGATAATTAAAGGGAAAAATGGTACTGGAAAAAGCACATTATTAAAAAAGATGTATCACGTATCCGATGGTGCTGGTGTATACGTGGCTCAAGAGAATGAAGAGATTTTTGAGAAATTATCCGTTGTTGAAAACATATCATTGATGCAGGAAACCGTATCGGAATATGGAATTGAAGAATTATTGGCAAAATATGATTTGGAACAACTATTAGAGAAAGATTGTTCCACTTTGAGTGGAGGAGAAAAAAGGATTATTTCGATTCTTCGCGGTATTAGGGCTGATGATGAGATTATATATATGGATGAACCAACAAATGATTTGGATTTTCGAATTGTTGATATTTTGCGTCGGATTATAATTGATTACAAAGGGAAAAAGACATTTATTATTATTACTCATGATGAGAGACTATTGCCACTTGCAGAGATTATATATGAAATTGAAGGTGGAAAATTAAATATTCAGCATAAGGATTGTGAATTTGGAGAACAAGCAGAGTATGGTAGGCGAAAGAAGAAAATCGGAGAGAATAAGTCCTTTTTGAAAAGGATATTGTCAATCGATATTTGTAATTATATGAGTATCTTATTTGTGACATTAATTTCGTTGTTCTTTTTTGTTAATGTGATTCAACGAATGAATGTGTCAATCGAACGTATCAATGACAATCAAGTGGAACTGTGTAATACGCTATACAAACCAGCGGAAGAACTTTTGAGGGAGGGCTATATTCCGACATATATGATCTCATTAATAAATGATGGAATGTCTGCGTCGGAGATGGAAGAGAAAGTTCAAGCATTGTTAAAGGACTCGGAAAATGAATTGTATAGCCTATCGTTAGATATTAAGGATACCGAATATTATAATGCATATACATTGTCTATGTTTGATTTACAGCAAGGAATTCAATATTCAGTACTTGATGTGTGCCTTGAAAATATTTACAACAAAGATAGTACGAAGTATTTTCTAGATACGTCAGATTTCTTTCAAACCCATGGCCAAAGTGACGATAAAACCCCAATTGCATTTGATAAAGAGGCATATCAGGATGCGATAAAGTACATCGAGGAAAATTCGGAAAGCGAGCTAGAAAAGTCATTTGTTGTAGTAAATTTATTAAATGAATATGGTTTTGAAAAGTTTATCGAGCAACCTGAGTTAATGGATTTGTGGGACGCAAATTATTTTATTCGGTCAAATGAAACGATATATTTAGTGGAAACAGCGATGCGATTAAATGGATATAAGAGTGTTATAAAAATGTGGGGTGGAATTTTGCTAGTACTGTTGATTATTACAGCAATTAATTCTATGCTATATGTACGTACTGTATTGAAACCAGCCAAAATTCTTATGAATTACGGCGTTCCGATGAAATCAATTTTGCAGGCAATTGACAATAGATGTGTGAACAAAAAATGGTTGTCAGTGGTAGTAGTAGCTGTAGAGATATCCATGATAGTATTGATGCTAATTTACAGAAATATCTGGGATGTGAGAGAATTAATAATTCCAATTAGTTATCTTGTCGTGATCGTGATTTTGAATGTATTTCAGAAGGTATTGATTAAAAGACAAATAGCGAGAATGTTTAGGGTTGAAGGTGAATTACAATGCGAATAAGAACAACGGTAAGAAATAAGGAAATCAATTTAAGTAATGTAAAGCTCGATATTAAGAAAAAAGGAATTTATTTGTTGCAAGGTGAGAATGGAACAGGTAAGTCTTCCTTGGTAAGACAGATTGTATATGGAGAAAATGATATCGAATTTAATTGTGAAGATCATGAGAAGAAGTATGCAAAAAATCGATGTGAGCTGATAAGTTATGTGGAGCAAGATCCTGTTGCATATCATTGTTCAGTAAAAAAATATATATATAAAGCATCAGGAATTGAAGATGATAACAAGTTACAAGAGTTAATGACAAGGTTAGATCTTGTTCACATTGGATTGCAAGATAGTGTGGATGCCTTGAGTGGCGGTGAATTGGTAAAGGTTAATATAATTGCGGCGCTTATGAAGGAAACTCCGTACATTATTATGGACGAGCCAACAAATAATTTGGATAATCCATCTGTGCGAAGATTTGTTTCTCTGATTGAAGAATTGAAAAATAAATACACCTTTTTGATTGTTAGTCATGATCCTAGGTTGGCATTTGAAAAATACTCTGTTATTTATATATCCAAGACGGTTGACGAAGTTCAAAGTCATGAAGCGGAGATAAATACTATGCCAACAACCATGCTTCAATATCCAAAAGCAAGATTAATGTTAGGATTTTTATCATCCATATATTCGGTGTTAAGTACGTTTAGTATAGCTGCGATATTTTGTTTGTTTGCTTTGTTGAATCTGTTTGTGTATTTTCGATTTATTAGTACAGAAGAAAATATTAATACGGAAGATGTTATTATTTCGTATAAGGTGGATCAACAATACAATGAGCTAAATGAGAGGTATGTGAAATATGAGGGGTTGGAGGTGCCACAAAATAGATATAATCAGATGATATATTTTCAAGATATTGATAGGCTCAGTGAAAAAAAAGAGATTAAGAAAATCTTATTACCCAATACAAAATATATCGATGCTGTTTCTGAAACATTGGAGACTAGTATGGCAGAGGAAAGTTTACCAGAGAATATTCCAATGATGGCAGTGCCACATCAAATACTAGAAGAATATGGTGGACAATTATTGTTACCTTGTGATCTAAGAATGATGGTGAAAGGTCGTCTGCCACATGATGGGGCAGGGGAGATTGTTTTGTCAGAGCGGATATTGAAAGAAAAATATAATATCAGCTTAGAGGCGGCAATTGACAGTAAAGTCTCAGTTGCCGGCAAAGAGTATACAGTAGTTGGCGTGGGATATTATGATATGGGAATCATATCATTTGAGGAAAAAGAAGATTATGGGTACTTTGTATATGATAAAGAACGTAGTCAAGAAAAGATACAAGAGATAAAATCGTATTTGGAACAAGAAGATTACTATATAACGGACGGAGTACATAATGCCATAATTTATACGGACAAACAGTGCGAGAAAAAAGTGCTGGATTCTCTTATGTGTGAGTACCCAGCAGAAAATTATATGTCTGCAGAATTTCAGAATGCATACAAAGCGCAAACCAATCAGCTAGGAACTTTAATCCTATGGTCGGTAAATATTTTGTTTGCGTTACTTTCTTCTTTTGTTTTGGCAAGTGTACTTCAAAAGGCAATCAAATTGCATCAAAGTAAAGCAGAGGCGTATGATTGTTATTTCTGTTTTAAAGGAAGAACAACACGTTTGCACAAGTGGTGTGGAATGTATAACTACTTGTTTGTGTTTATTCTTATGACAATATATTGTTTCTTGAAGCTTAAATATTTAATGATGTATTTGATGATTTATTTAGTGACTTTTGTTGTAATATATTTTTTGTCGTTTAAGAGAGGAAGGAAATAGATGTTGTTCAAGAGCATAATCATGTTATATGGTATTCATGTATTTTCTGTTTTGGTTCATGAAATGGGACATTACATGGTTGCGAAGTATTTAATTCGTTCGATGGATGAAGTTTGCATAGGGAATTTGTTATTACTTAGGATTTCTTCTAAAGTACAGGTATCACCAATTGTGTTTTCAGCGCATGTAGGGGTTGACCGAGACAAGTTGTTGGAAAGCGATGGCTATAAGATAGTACTATTTTTTGTGATGGGACCTATGATGAATATGCTGATGTCATTGATTGCTTTTGGATGTCAGGATGCCAATATAATTGTTAAATTCGTTATGTTTATGAACCTTATTTATTTGGTAATTGGTTTAATTCCAATAAAAGGAACAGATTTGTACAATATGGTGTCTATCTTGAAATATAAGAAAAAGTATCTAACATAAGGTTAAGTAACGGAATAGTGCACACTCTCTTTTTATAAAAAGATTGACAGATGAAAGAGAGTGTGATATTTTATATCCAAGGTGTTTACAAGTGTAAATACCAAAAAAGGAACGAAGAATAGTAAAGGGGCAGATAACTATGGCAGAGACATTTCCAAGCATTACAGAAAATGAGTGGCTGTTAATGAAGGTGGTATGGGAACAGGGGACCTGTACGGCAGCCGATTTTGTAAATGGTATGGCGGATGTGAAAAGCATTTCGGCGCAAACAGTACGAGTAATGATTAATCGTCTGGTAAAAAAAGGAGTGCTGGAGTATGAGGTGGATGAGCGGAACTCTACCATACACCATTATCGTGCACGGTATACCGAGGAGCAGTGTATACGAGAGAAGAGTAAGAATTTTAAAGATGCTTTTTTCTCGGGAAACGGTGGCTTGATGCTGGCCACCATGGTGAAACAGGAGAAGCTTTCGAAGCAAGAAGTACAGGAGCTCATAGATCTTTTGGAGAAGTCGAAGGAGGAGTAGTGCATGGAAGATTCACTGTATCATTTGGTGGGAGTGATATTGCAGATGCGATTTGTTCGTGTTCAATGCGTCATGACAACAATGATTCTTCTGGTGCTTCTAATTCGAGGGGTGTATCGAAAGGCCAAAGGAGCCAATCCGTATGTGTATGGATTTCTGTGGATATTGCCGCTGGTTGCTGTATTCGCAGGGAAGTGGACGGTGTTTGAGTGGGGAACATTGGGCAGGTGCGAGGAAGTGATGTGGGAATTCTTAGACGAAGTGCCGATGCTAGGGGCGACCTACTGGGGAATTGCTGTGATTATCTGGGGATGTTATCTTGTGGGAAAGTTTCGACTCTGGTATCGGGTGCGACAATATCCGAAGATAAAGGGGCTGGCAATGAAAGAGAGATGGATTCAGATTCGGATTTCGGATGCGTGGCACTCACCATTTACTTGCGGGATTATGCGACCTCGCATTGTGCTTCCGGCAGATTATGAAGAGCGCTATACAAGAGAGGAATTGGAATTGGTGCTACTGCATGAACGGATGCATATCCAGTGCTATCATACCTTCTTTTTTGGCGTGATGGCATTTGCAAGAGCAGTGTGTTGGATGAATCCAGTAGTATACTGGGGTGTGCAGGCGTTTCGGACGGATATGGAGGTTTTTTGTGATGGGAAGGTGGCGCGAGAACGAGACCGGATTCGATATGGTAAGTTGATTCTAAAGTCATTGCTAGAGTTACAAGAGCCGGAAAATGTGTTGCAGCAGGTAACATTTTTCTTTTCTCAAAGTGAATGCAGACGAAGAATTGAACTTCTCGCAGCCCAGAAAGGTGGTTTCTGGAAAAAACGTAAATGGATTTTATGTGGTGTGGTTGGAGTAGTGGCTTTGGCGATGGTTATCCTGCTAACAAGTTCCCGCTGGGTGGCTACGGAGTATACCGGTATTGATTCCATCCTGGTGCGAGAGAGCGTGCAAGAGATGACATGGACAGAGATTTCGTTGACCACGGAACAATGTGAGGCAGTTATCAAGAACGAAAACGAATTTGCTATTCTTATTGATAGTAAAACTCTTCGGGAATTGGTCAGAAAACAAGGATATGACGGTGGGGAAGTGGCGATCTGGTACGGAGGATATAATCTAGGACTAGGTTCCGAGAGTGAAAATCGTATAGGTGTTATCTGTAGTTTGTATGATGGAGAACGGCGGTTGATTCGGTTGGAGAAGCCACAGGTGCGAAATCAGTGGATGTTAAAATACTTATAAGGAAGAGGGACGAAGAGATGAAAGAAAAGGGCTTGAAAGTTGGAAATATCTTGTTGAATGTATGGGGATTTTTCTTGTGTATCTATGCTATCATGGAGGCAATCATGAAGGAAAATACAATACCATTTATCGTATGTGCTATTTTGCTTTGTCCGGTGGTTTACTGGATGATTCGTAAAAAACTGGGAGAAAAACGTCGTGTAATGGTCTGGGCATATCGTGCTTTTGCATTGGTTGTAGTGTTTTGGGTAGTGATGTTTCTGAGTATCACAACAAAGTACCATCGATGCTATAATTTTCAAATTAAAGAAGAAGTAAAAGCATATTATGAAGAGCATTTGGCGAAGGAAGAATCCGAGTTTCGAGAGATTCGTTCCATCACAAAGAAGGAAATGGTAGACTATTATAAGATTTATACTACCATTGAGTACGTGGATGGGGAATCCGGGAAAAAAGTAAACCAAGATGTGGTTTTGTATTTTGATCGCATTTTAAGTGAATATCACGAAAAATTTGATGATTTGGTTGCACATCGAAAGGAAAATGCAGACTTAATCCTTGGACCTACGCTTAATGTGGAGGGGGACAAACTGGATGCCAAGATAGAAGAGGTGGTATCCTTCTATGTAGAGAATGATTTTGCTAGCTGGCAAATGCGAGCGGAAGCGGCTCTGATGGAAAGTGTTACAGCGGAAGATTGGAAAGCATGGCAGGAGAAAAGAGCAGACTTGGGTGAGTACAAGCGAATCGAAAATATGGAGTCCTCTTGGGAAGTGACAGAGGATGGTCAGAAGTATGAACGGGTTCGGTTGGATCTTACATTACGCTTTTCCATGGGAACCGTCACGTTGCATGTGGCTTTTGGCGAGGACTTACAGATGAAAGAATTCGAAGTCTAATAGAGTCAGACTAAAATATAAAAGGTGCAAGAATGTCAAATACAAAAGGACATTTTTGCACTTTTTATATTATGTTCATTTGCATTTGACATACCAACGCTTGCGCTTCTTTCATGGATTTGTTACAATAGAAGGACTATGAAAAGAGGAGAGATACTACCATGATTTTAATTGTTGGATTAGGAAACCCGGGACGGGATTACGCAGGCACAAGACATAACATCGGTTTTGGAGTAATCGCCAGACTGGCAGACAAATATAATATATCATTGAATAGTAAGGAACACAAAGCCGTGTGTGGCAAAGGATTCATCGGCGGCGAGAAGGTGATCCTTGCGCAACCACAGACTTTTATGAACCTCAGTGGAGAAAGTGTGAGAAGTATCGCGGATTATTATAAGATTGATTCGGAGGACATTATTGTTGCTTATGATGATATCGATTTGGAAGTGGGACAGCTTCGCGTGCGCCGCAAAGGAAGTGCCGGTGGACACAATGGTATCAAAAACATCATTCAGCATCTTGGCACCAATGAATTTCCGCGAGTAAAAGTGGGAGTTGGTGGTAAGCCAGAGGGCGGTGACTTGGTGCGCCATGTGCTGGGACGTTTTTCCAAAGAGGAAGAAAAAGTTATGGGGGAAAGTCTGGATGTGGCAGTGGACGCGGTGGAAGCGATCGTGACGGAAGGCGTGGATGCGGCCATGAATCGATATAATGCGAAGAAGAAATAAATGATATCTTGCCGATATCGGCAAAAAACACACTGATTAGAATGGTGACATTGTGGATATTTTGCCGATAATGTGATATACTATGTGCAGAGAAATGAAAACAAGTAGTGATTATCTTTGCAGGAGGGATGATGATGAGATATCTTTCTGTGGCAGAAATGGCGAAAAAATGGGCGATTTCAGAACGTAGTGTAAGGAACTATTGTGCCAATGGTCGAGTGGAAGGTGCATTTCTTACAGGAAAGACGTGGAATATACCAGAGGACGCGCGGAAGCCGGAGCGAACCAATAAAAAAGTGAAGGAACCGCTTACTTTATTAGAAGTATTGCAGGATGAGAAGAAGCGCAGATACGCTGGGGGAATCTACCATAAGACGCAGATTGAATTGACGTATAATTCGAACCACATGGAAGGAAGTCGTTTGACCCATGACCAAACGCGCTACATCTTCGAAACCAACACAATTGGTGTGGAAAATGAAGTGTTAAACGTGGATGATGTGATTGAGACTGCCAATCATTTTCGGTGCATTGATACGATTATTGACAATGCAAAAGCAACGCTGTCAGAAAAAAACATCAAAGAATTGCATTTCATCTTAAAAAATGGAACCAGCGATGCCAGGCGTGACTGGTTTGCGGTGGGGGGCTATAAAAAACGAGCCAATGAAGTTGGGGGGATGGCAACTGCATTGCCGGAAGAAGTGCCAGAGGAAATGAAGAAATTGCTGGCTGAGTATAATCAAAAAGGTCACAAGACACTGGAAGACATCTTGGAATTTCATGTGAATTTTGAGAGAATTCATCCATTTCAAGATGGAAATGGTCGCGTGGGCCGGTTGATTATGTTTAAAGAATGTCTCAAGTACGATATCGTTCCATTTATCATAGAGGATGATATGAAATTGTTTTATTATCGTGGATTGAAAGAGTGGAAAAAGGAAAGAGGGTATTTGAGAGATACCTGCTTGTCAGCACAGGATCGATACAAAGCGTACTTGGACTATTTTGGAATATAGTTACAACATCAATAAGAAAGGCTAGGACGGAAATTTGAACACATTATTTGCTCCATTACGGGAGCTCGAGGAGTTTGACCAACTGAATACTTCCATGAAAAAGGGCGAGTTTCCGGTGCAGCTCATCGGTTGCATGGACACCCAGAAAAGTCACATGATCGCTGGGGCAGGAGAACAGAAGCTGTTCCGACTGGTCATTACCCACAATGAGGTAAGGGCAAAGGAACTGGTGGAGGATCTGAAACTGTATGATGCGGGGGCGGACAATGACCGAGAGACCATGTACTATCCGGCGAAGGATTTTATTTTCTATAGCGCCGATGTTCATGGACAGGCGATTGTAAAAGAGCGTTTGAAAGTCATTAAGCGACTGATGGAGAAAATGCCGACGACGATCGTTACAACCATTGACGGGGGCATGGATTATTGCCTCCCATTTGACATGTACAAAAAACATAGCATTGCTATACAGACCGGAGATGTGTTGGATCTGGAGGAACTGAAGCGGGAGCTTGTGTATATCGGCTATGAAAATACAGGGCAGGTGAACCGCGAGGGCGAATTTTCCGTGCGAGGCGGTATTATCGATGTGTTTCCGCTGACGGAGGAGTGTCCATACCGCATCGAGCTGTGGGGGGATGAAGTGGATAACATTCGCCGTATCGATGTGGAGAGTCAGCGTTCTGTGGAAAATGTAGAGGACATTAGCATCTATCCTGCTACGGAAATTTTCGTGGAAGAAGATCAGGCACTTGTGGGGATGCGTGCCATGGACGAGGAATTGGCACAGTGTGTGGCGAAGTTTAAGGAAGAAGGAAAAGTGGAGGAGTCCGCAAGACTGCGCCAGAACGTGGAAAATTTTCGAGAGACCTACCAGATTTATCACGGCATGGTAAATGTGGAAAGTTATGTCAGCTATTTTGTGGATGAGGTGCAATCCTTCTTTGATTATTTTAGAGAGGAAGACGTGTGTGTTTTTCTGGATGAGCCAAGCCGCTGCGTGGAAAAAGGGGAAGCGGTGGAGTATGAATTCCGGGAGAGCATGGTCAGTCGTCTGGAAAAGGGATATATTTTGCCAAGGCAGATGGAAGTGTTGTTTTCGCTGCCGGTGGTGCTAAAAAAGCTAGCGGATTTGCCTTTGATGCTCCTGACTACGTTAGATATGAATGTGAAGGAATTTTCGGTAAAGAGAAAGTTTAACTTTCAGGCACAGGCTGCTCCTTCTTATAACAACAACTTCTCAATGTTGGCAAAGGACATTGGACGGTTTAAGAAAAATGGATATCGCGTGCTGGTGTTGTCTGGTTCGAGAACCCGTGGAGAGCGACTGTGTCAGGATTTGCAGGACTTTGATATCGTGGCATTTTACAGTCGGGATCTGGAGCATGAACTGCTGCCGGGAGAAGTAATGATTGCCAAAGGAAACTTGCGAAAGGGATTTGAATATCCGAATCTTCGTTTTATCGTATTGACGGAGGGGGATATCTTTGGCGGTGTGAAGAAGAAGCGGGCGCGGAAGCCGAAGAAATACGAAGGCGCAGCCATTCACAGCTTCAATGATTTGAAGATCGGAGACTATGTGGTACATGAAAGCCATGGTCTTGGTATATATGAAGGAATCGAAAAAATCGAAGTAGACCATATTACAAAGGACTACTTGAAAGTGGCCTATGCTGGGGGAAGTAACCTGTATATCCCAGCCACGTCCCTGGAATTGTTGCAAAAATACGCGGGAAGCGATGCGGAAAAAGTACCAAAGCTGAATCGTCTCAATTCCCCAGAGTGGAAAAAGACCAAGGCGAGAGTAAAGGGTGCGGTGAAGGAAATCGCTCAGGAATTGGTGGATTTGTATGCCAAACGTCAGGCGAGACAGGGGCACGCTTTCGAAAAAGATACGGTGTGGCAGAAAGAATTTGAGGAAATCTTTCCATATGAAGAGACAGAAGACCAGCTTCGTGCCATTGAGGCGGCGAAGAACGATATGGAGAGTACCCGTATCATGGATCGTCTCGTGTGTGGCGACGTGGGATATGGTAAGACGGAGATCGCCATTCGTGCAGCCTTTAAGGCAGTTATGGATGGAAAGCAGGTGGCACTTTTGGTGCCA
Organism: Eubacterium sp.; assembly: GCA_045578325.1. Lineage (GTDB taxonomy): Bacteria > Bacillota > Clostridia > Lachnospirales > Lachnospiraceae > Eubacterium_F. The sequence continues at coordinate 9,717 of JAZNJZ010000089.1, read as the reverse complement.
ACCACCATATTGGCGGGACAGCATTACAATACCTTTGTCCAGCGTATGCGTGACTTTAGTGTGGAAGTGGGGATGCTTTCCCGACTTCGTACTGCGAAGGAAAATCGAGAGACCATTGCGAAGCTGAAAAAAGGAACGGTGGACATCGTCATCGGAACCCACCGTTTGCTGGCAAAGGATGTACAATATAAAGACTTGGGTCTTCTGATTGTGGATGAGGAGCAGCGCTTCGGCGTGACCCACAAAGAAAAATTGAAACAGATTAAAAATGATATCGATGTGCTGACGTTGACAGCGACGCCGATTCCGCGAACCCTCCACATGAGTTTGGTGGGGATCCGCGATATGAGTGTGCTGGAAGAACCGCCGGTGGATCGTATGCCAATCCAGACCTTTGTTATGGAGAAAAATGACGAGATTGTGCGAGAGGCGATCTTGCGAGAACTCGGTCGAGGTGGTCAGGTGTATTACGTGTATAATCGCGTTGCCAATATGGACATCATCGCCGGAGAGATTGCAAAGCTTGTGCCAGAGGCGGTGGTTTCCTATGCCCATGGCCAGATGAACGAGCGGGAGCTGGAGCGCACCATGTTTGCCTTTGTCAACGGTGAGATTGACGTGCTGGTGGCTACTACCATTGTGGAAACTGGTTTGGATATCCCAAATGTAAATACCATCATCATTGATGAGGCAGATAAACTTGGGCTTTCTCAGCTGTATCAGCTGCGTGGCCGTGTGGGGCGTTCCAATCGTACTGCCTATGCATTTTTGATGTACAAACGAGACAAAATGTTAAAAGAGATTGCCGAAAAGCGTCTGGCAGCCATAAAAGAGTTTACAGAACTTGGTTCAGGGTTTAAAATATCCATGAGGGACTTGGAGATTCGTGGTGCCGGAAATCTGTTGGGTGCAAAACAGCATGGCCATATGGAGGCGGTGGGTTACGACCTCTACTGCAAGATGCTCAATGAAGCGGTGAAACGTCTCAAGGGCGAAAAGGTAGAGAGCGACGAGTACGAGACAAACATTGACCTTCCGGTGGACGGATTTATCCCTGCTACGTACATTACCAATGAGTTTCAGAAGTTGGATGTATACAAGCGAATCGCAGACATTGAGTCAAAAGAAGAGCAGACGGATATTCTGGACGAACTTATTGACCGATTTGGGGAACCACCAAAGAGCGTGTGCAACTTGTTGGATATCGCGCTTTTGAAGGTGAAGGCACACGATGCATTCATTACTTCCATTACGATGAAACCAAATGGTGTGCGTATCGTGATGTATCCGAAGGCAGAAGTGGCCACGGAAAAGATACCAGAATTGGTGGGGGCATTTGGGCGAAACATGCGATTTGTCCCAGAGGCAATACCGTATTTTGTGTATATTCCGAAGGAAGAGGAACCGCTATTGACTCAGCTGGATGCTGTGGTGGATCGGATCAGTGAGATAAAATTACCAAAAGGAGAAGAAGAGCATGAAGCATAGATTCCGAAAAATAGTATGTGGAGTTTTGGTTGCCAGCTTGGCACTGGGCATGACGGGCTGTTCGGAAAAAAAGGAAGAGCCAGAAAAGAAAGTTCAGGTGGAGGCAGCAGCCCAGGTGGCAAATGGAGATCTGAAAGCAGATTCTGTAGTTGTGGGTGTGGGTGGTACGAAAGTATTTTATCAGGAGTATCAGGCATACAACTGGTTTTTGAGAAATCAGTACGAAGGCCTTATGACTGCGGATGTTTGGAATTATAAAATGGGTGAAACCACAGTGGGACAGCTGGCGGTGGAGGATTGCCTTCGTTTGATCATCCAGATCAAAGTGCTGAATAAAGCTGCGGCGGAGCAGGGAATTGCTCTTGGTGTAGATGAAAAGGAAGACATCGATTATAAAGCAGATCAATACTTGGCAACCATTGACCCAGAAGTGCAGCAGGCAAATGGAATCACCATGGAGATGATGCACATTATCTTTGAAGAAAATGAGATTGCCCGCAAAATGTACGATGTGGTGACAGGAAATGTGGAGTCCAGCATTGATGAAGCGGCGATGCAGGCGGCGAAAGTTCTTCTGTGTAAATTGCCGGCAAATGACAGCAATCGTGAACAGGTGAGAAGTGAAGCAAATGCCTTAGTAGCAGAAGCAGCGAACTATGAAGGTAATTTTTACTCCTATATCAAGGACAAGACGGGAACGGCACCAGAAGAGGTGATCATCGGTAAAATGGATGGTCGTGCGAATCTGGTAAGTACTGCGCTGACCTTGCAGAAATATGCCATAAGTGGTGTGATTGAGGAAAAGGATGGATTTTATGTGTTGCAGTGCCTAAAAAGCAATACAAAAGCAGTGAATAAAAGTTATCGTGAGCAGTACATTGCGCAGCAGCAAAGTACAGCGTTCCAGGCGGCGTACGAGAACTGGGCAGAGAAGTATGAGGTAAAAGTAAGCAAATCCCTTTTGACAAAATGATGGTTCGGTGGGGAGCCCACGAATCGTGAAAGGATGAAAAAAGTATGAGAGCAAGCGGAATATTGTTGCCGATTTCCAGTATTCCTTCGGAGTATGGAATCGGATGTTTTGACCGAAGTGCCTATGATTTTGTGGACACGCTGGTAAAGGCGGGGCAGAAGTATTGGCAGATTCTTCCTATGGGGCCTACGGGCTATGGGGATTCTCCTTACCAAGCCTTTTCCACATTTGCGGGAAATCCGTATTTTATTTCATTGCCGGAATTGGTGTCCCAAGGTTACCTGACACAAGAAGAGTTGGATGCTTCTGGATTGTCGGATGATGGCAACTACGTGAATTACGCGAGAATGTATGAAAAGCGATTTCCATTGTTGCGTCAGGCGTATCGTCGCAGTAACATTGGCGAGTCGGAAGAATTTCAGAAGTATGTGGAGGCTAATGAAGATTGGTTGCCGGACTATGCTCTTTTTATGGCAATCAAGGATAGCAAAGGCGGTCAGAGTTTCTTGGAATGGGAGGACGACATCAAGCGTCGAAAGCCAGAAACCATGGAGCGATACCGGGCGGACTACGAAGAGGACGTTGTCTTTTACATGTTTTTGCAGTATGAATTTGCGAGACAATGGACGGCGTTGAAAACCTATGCCAACGAAAAGGGTGTGGAGATCATCGGCGACATCCCCATCTACGTGGCGTTGGATAGTGCGGATACGTGGGCGCATCCGGAGCTGTTTCAATTTACCGAAGATCTGACACCGAAGGCAGTGGCAGGGTGTCCACCAGATGCTTTTTCGGAAACCGGACAGCTGTGGGGGAATCCACTGTACCACTGGCCGTATCACGAAGAAACTGGTTTTGCGTGGTGGATGAAGCGCCTTCGCAATTGCTTTTCTTGGTATGACATGGTTCGTATCGATCATTTTCGCGGCTTTGATGAGTATTATGCCATTCCGTATGGAGAGCCAACGGCGGTCAATGGCCAATGGCAGACGGGACCAGGAATTCGTCTCTTTGAGGTGATGGAAGAAACTCTTGGCAAGCAGAAAATCATCGCAGAGGATCTTGGATTTTTGACGGACAGCGTGCGAAAACTTTTGAAGGATACGGGTTATCCGGGCATGAAAGTGTTGCAGTTTGCCTTTGATTCTCGCGAGGAAAGCGACTACATGCCACACAATTATACGTCCAACAGCGTGGTGTATACAGGAACCCATGACAACCAGACCACATTGAGTTGGTGGGAGGAGATGTCGAAGGAAGACCGAAATGTGGCGCTTCGATATCTGAATCTTCCGGGTTGGTTCATTACAACGAAAAAGCTGACTTGGCAGTTGATCACCATGGCGCAGCGAAGTGTGTCGGATTTGTGTATTATCCCGGCCCAAGATTATCTTTGTCTGTCGGCGAAAGCGCGAATCAATACGCCGTCTACTCTCGGTTACAACTGGCAGTGGCGCATGAAAAAGGATGCGTTTTCGGACAAGCTTTGTGAGAAAATTGCAAAGATGACGAAGTTGTATGGAAGGTTGGTTAAAACTTCATAAATATGGATATAAAATTTCTTAGAGATGTATTATGCACTCTAGGAAATTTTTTTTGGTTTTTCTCTACATATACAAGGACCTAGTCAATATTTTGAAAAAAATATTGACTAGGGGGGGTAATGAAGTATAATGTGCGATGTATGTCTCGGTGGGATGGAAAAATATGGAGGCAAGGCAAAATGCAATCACTACAACAAGAAGTATGTCAAATGATATGGACGCAGTTAGATGATGAGGATAAGCCAGAGATGGAAGAGTTATTGGAAAAAAATCTGATTAACGATCTGGGTTTTGACTCGATTCAATTGGTAGACATGATCTTTTCTTTGGAAGAAAAATATGGCTTACAGATAACCGATATGGGGAGCTTTTTGGAAAGTTTAAAAAGTGTTCGGGAGCTGATCTACTATATTGAAAATAGCATCCAACTGCAAGAACAGGGAGAAGGGATCTAAAATGACAAAAGAAGAAATCGCAGGATATGCCTATGAAAATGTACCATTCTACCAGAAAATCGTGGAGGAGCTCCCGCAGTCGTGGGAAGAGTACCCGGTAGTAGACAAAAAAATGATATTAGAAAATATCGATTCCTGTCTGGCACCAGAGTACATGATGGACTATCTGACCGGTGGTTTGGAGAAGGTTCTGACATCTGGTTCCACAGGAGACTGTCTGGAAATCTGGTGGAAAAAAGACCAGCAAGTCACATCCCTACTGCCCCTCTGGGTAAAGCGAAAACAATACTATGGGATCTCGCCAAGAGACAGAAGATGCTACTTTTTCACCACGAAGATTGTGAATGGAGAAGAGCTACAGTTCGAGGAAACGAGATATGGATTGGGCTTTGGAAAAATGGACTTATCCGAAGAAAAAGTTCTTTTTATGTATGAGCAGATGTTGGCGTTTCGTCCTAAGTGGATGATCGTACAACCGTCTATGATACAGCTTCTTATGGGTGTTGTAGAGAAACATGGTTTGCAAAAGTTGACAGAGCTTACATACGTTGAGTTGACCGGGGAACGGGTTTCAAAGGAAACGAAAACCAGAATCAAGGAGTTCTTTGGATGCAACGTGGCCAGTCAGTATGGATGTTATGAGGTGAACTCCATCGCTTACGAGTGCCCCTGTGGAAACATGCACGTCATGGGGGAAAACGTATATGCAGAAATCGTTGGAGAAGATGAGATATGCGTAACATCCTTACAAAATAAAGTCATGCCTTTTATCCGATACAAGATCGGAGACAGGGGCAAGATGATTGGTGGTCACAACTGCTCTTGTGGATGCAAGGAACCCATCATCGAGCTGAGCATGGCAAGAGAGAATGATTGGATCTACAACAAAGATGGAACCGTGTCACATAGTGATATGTTTTGTCACGCCATAGACTGTATCAACCTGACACTGGAACAGGCAGTGTCCCAGTATCAGATCATCCAGGTGGATTACGACGAATTTGAGGTACATCTGGTGGTACAGGAGAAAAGAGAAAGACCGATGGTACAGGAATTATTTTTAAAACACATCGGCAACTATCAACGAGAGAGAAAATTTGAATTCTTTTTTGTTGATTCTTTATATCCAAGCGAAAAAACAGGAAAACTTGCTTGGTTTGTAACAACATTGACAGAGAAGCAGTGCGAAAATGCACCCGGCTTCATAGAAAGGAAACAGAAATGAACAAGTTAAAAAGAAGAGCACAGGCAATCTGTGCCATGGTAGCATCCGTTGCGATGGTGGTGTATTACACAGACGCAGGAATGCACGTGGATGTAAATGCAGCAGAAAAAATGAGCAGTGTTAGTGAAGAGATGTCTATTGTGGAAGATATGGGTACACTGGAGGAGAATGAACCGGTAGAAGCGACGGGTTTTGGCTCAGAAGTCAAAGAGGCAAAGGAAACCAAAGAAAAGGTAAGTTACATTGTACGAACAAAGACAAAGAAGAAGCTTACCAAGGTAAATAAAAAGTATAATGAAAGCGAAGAAATAAACGGCAATGGTCAGGAGCTTATGGAAGATAACAAGATGACTGCTTTGGAGTTGTCGGGAGCCCAGGTGGATAAGCTGGAAAAAGACGGAAACATAAAGTACATCGAAGAGGATGCTATGGTATCCGGCAGTGCCAAGAAAGTAGTTGGTAAAACCAATCGGTTTGTCAACAAAAAGAATAAGCATGCGAAAAAGGAAAAACGTCTGAAGAAAAACACATCCGCACAGGAGTGGAATGTTCAGATGATAAAAGCAGATAAGACAAAGAGTAAGAGAAGCCAAGGGAACGAGAAATATACGAAAGACAATAAAGATACGAAGAAGATTAAAATCGCCATCCTTGACTCTGGTGTGGATGCAGGAAATGATATCAATCTAGCATACTCCGTCAGTCTGGTTCCGGGAGAAGAAGAGATGACTCCGATCTTTATGGACGGAACAGGACACGGTTCCAGTGTGGCAAGTCTTATCGCAGCGACAGATAATGGCGAGGGAATCACAGGAATTAACCCGGATGCAGAGATCTATTCCATCCGTGTGCTGGATGATTTTAACGAAGCACCTCTTAGCCGAGTGATCGAAGGGATCTACATGGCAATCGACCTGGATGTAAACATCATCAACATGAGTTTTGGTCTGGATACATACTCAGAGGCATTGCAAGAAGCAATCCAAGATGCAGAGGATGCAGGTATCCTGGTAGTGGCTGCGGCAGGAAACACAGGAGATGAAGCTGTACAGTATCCGGCTGCTTACGACGAAGTAATGGCAGTAGGCTCCGTAGATAAAGAGGGAGAAGTGGCAAAAGACAGTGCCAAGGGAGAAGAAGTGGAAATCGTGGCACCGGGAGAGGTGGTTCGTACCACAGGATTTGTCGGTACAGAGGAAGTGGTTTCCGGAACCAGCCTTGCAGCACCACAGATCGCAGCAGTGGCTTCTCTGGTCTGGGAGAAGGACCCAAGTGTGTCTGCTGATTTTGTGCGAGGACTCTTGAATGAGAGTGCAAACTTGTATGGTGACCAAGAAGAGTACGGAAATGGTCTGGTGGACGCGGAGTATGCGCTAGAGCACTACGATGAGTATAAAGAGAAATACGAGGAAAATGCACAGCAGATAACAGAGGTGCAGAAAGAGGCAGAGACGGGAGAGTCCTTGATTCCAGAGAATGAGAGCGAGATTACTACGTTTGACGAGACGGGGTGTGTAGAGGGAAGCTGGAGTGCTGAGAATCATGTGGAAATGGTTGCTGCAAATTACTTTAATGTGCGAATGGGAGCACGATTGCCAGATTATACGAACAATAAGGATGAGAATAACATTTATCGGAATAAGAGTGTTACGATTGATGGGAAAAAATATGAGTATAACTTTGGACAAAAACATGTAGTAACTGGTGTAGAGTCGAGAAAAATAGCAGGAGTCACACCAAATCCATGGTGGCATGGGTATTATCCAACCAATTATATTAAAGCAGTCATTTATGCAACAAGAATGGCAAATGCATTAGGAGATGGAGATGGAGTTGATGCGGCAGATAAAACTTTTAATGGTATCGAATATACAGATGCAGAGAACATGAAACATGATATAAAAGACTTTGCTAAAAATGAGCAACAGGGCTGGAAGTATATCTTGGCAAAAATGAAAAAATTCAATGAAGGGACTCCAAAAGCTGAAAGACAAGGAAATACAGCTGGATTTAAACGAGCGATTGTATGGGGAATGGCAATCCATGCGGCAACGGATATCTATGCACATAGTGCCCAGATTGGTGGAAAACGTATCGGTCATACCGAAGATTATAATACAAATGCAGATAACCCAGTTTATAGAAATGGGAGATATACGGATGCACAAGCAGTTGCAAGACAAATGATGCCAAAATATATAAGTGGAGATGATTTGGTTGCACGTGATTTACTTATGCCAGGTGGTTATACGTTACGTTATGAATTAATGGAGTATGAGAAGTACATGCAAGAGGTAGATGGAAGTATTACCTATTATTCGAAGTTTAGTTCAAAGTAATAATATACGTTTAAAATAATGGTTTGTCATAGAAATGTGACGTAGTTATGCCATGTTTCTATGACAATATATAAATACTTAAACTATAAGGAGGACTTGAAAATGAAGAAAATAGTACTACTAGTAATGCTTTTTCTATTAGGAATGATGAATGTCAATCAAGTAAAGGCATACACGGACTCAGTTGTTCAAGGAAAATTTGAATTTGAGTATGAATATACTGACGGTGGCATCTGGATCACGAAGATAACACCATTAGCAGATGCAGGGATTTCTGTATTAAAAATCCCAGCAAAGATCGAAGGAATAAAGGTCGTAAAATTAGGAAGAAAAGAACTCATGACGGCAGAGTGGCAGGATAACGGATATGGTGAAAATGTATTTGGTGTAAGACTTGCACCGGATGATGCAGATACACCTTTTTGGCCAATGGATATCTATGAGCGCACTAAGAAGATTAAAAAAATACGGATACCAGAAACAGTAAAAGAAATAACAGGAATGTGTTTTATTAATTTTCAAGATGGGAAGACCATCAATATTCCGAAAGGTGTGGTAAAAAATGTTGTGGGTTTAGCATACTACAAATGGAAAAAAATCACAATATCTCCCAAAAACAAAAAATACAAGAAAGTAAATGGATGTTTGATATCGAAAAATGGAAAAATATTGCACGCATTTTTAGAAGAAAAACATAAAGTAGTGGTTCCCAAAACGGTAAAGACGATGGAAAACGTTCCTCTAACACGTACGAAGATATCCACAATTGTGCTTCCGAAAGGGCTACGTAAGATTGAAGGTGAAGGATTAGCAATTTCCAGCAAAGTAACAATAAAGGTTGCAAAAGGAAATAAAAAATATGCTGCAAAACATGGCTGTCTTTACAATAAGAAAACAGGAAGATTGGTGGCGGCATGTGCTCCAGATGGAGTGCTACGTATTCCCAAAGGTGTAACGTACGCTACGGGCTATTATGTTGAAAATGGTGTGAAAGTTGATGATACAGGAATTCACCGAGTTGGTGGAGTGGCAAGTAAGATGATTGTACCAAATAGTATGAAGAAAATAGATGCATTACTTGATTTTTCTTCTGCAGATGAATTTACTTGCGTGATGAAAGGAAAAACACCACCTAAACTTACGTGTACGACGAAAAATAGCGTAAATAAACTTACAGTATATGTTCCCAAAGGTGCGAAAGCTGCTTATGAGAAAGCGTGGGGAAAAAAGCTTAAAGACATTAGCTCACTAACCGTCACCTACATCGAACAAGAATAATAGAAAAACTAAAATGCGCAGGGGAAGGGTTGTTGTCATACAATCCTTCCCCTAATACTTCAGCGAAAAGGGAGAAAACCAGATGATAAATAAAGACATGCACCCCATTGCAGTAGAAGGACTGGATTGCGTCGACAACACAATCCTAACCATCTGCAACATGCTCCGTGGTGAATACATAAAAGCCTTTTGGGATTCGTGGAAAATCTCGTACAAAAGAAGTTCCCGGATTGGGGATGGGGTTTACCACATTCCAAAAACAACAGGAAAAAATGTAAAAAAAATATATGGCATTGACTTTCATCCCCTTGGCAAATTTGACGTAACAGACCCAAGAAATATGCTGCAACAGCAGTTAGACAAAAACGGAATGGTTGTTATTGGGATTCGTACGAACTACTGTCCTTGGCAAAGA
>JAZNJZ010000088.1:0-33884 GCA_045578325.1 Eubacterium sp. | reverse complement strand
ACCGTTACCAATATTGCCGATCGCAAGTCACGAAAGATGCTTCATCGAGCGAAAAAAATGAATGCGGATAGCATCGTGGTAGCAGTGGGGTGCTATGTGGAAAGTGGTGGCGAGGCGTTGCAGGAAGATTCAGCAATTGATGTTGCTTTTTCGAATAAAGAAAAGGAAAATGTGGCAGAAAAAGTGGTGGCATATCTGGATGAAATACACGGGGGCATAGTCGCGAAACATACAGAAAATCAGTGCTTACAGGAAATTAATACAAGTTCTGAGAGAACACGAAAATACATTAAAATCCAGGACGGATGCAACCAATTTTGTAGTTATTGCCTGATTCCGTATGTGCGAGGAAAGGGTGTTTTGAGAAGTCGACAACCAGAGGAAATATTGACGGAAATACAGGAAATTGCACAGCGAGGATACAAGGAAGTTGTAATCACCGGAATTCATTTGTCTTCCTATGGAGTGGATTGGACGACGAATCAGGATAAACCGATTTCTGCATCAAAATTTGTGGAGCAAAAAGGGGCACCATTGATCGCGCTTCTTCAAAAGGTGGATCAGTTACCGGGGATCGAGAGAATTCGCCTGGGATCGTTGGAACCAAGAATCATCTGTCCGGAATTTTTGGAAGGCCTATTGACAGTGAAAAAGTTGTGCCCGCATTTTCATCTTTCCTTGCAGAGTGGTTGTGATGCTACGCTGAAGCGAATGAATCGTCATTATACAGCAGCGGAGTTTAAGGCGACATGCGAATTGTTGCGCAAGTATTTTGAGCATCCTGCCATCACAACAGATGTGATCGTGGGATTCCCGGGAGAAACGGAAGAGGAATTCGAGACCACAAGAGCCTTTGTAAAAGAGGTGGCTTTGGCGGACATCCATGTATTTCCATATAGCGTGCGAAGTGGAACCAAAGCGGCCACCATGGCAAATCAAGTTTCGCCAGAAGTGAAACATAAGCGAACAGAAATCCTTATGGCGGACACCGAAGTTTTAAAAGATACGTATGAACAGTATTTTATCGGTAAGACAGAGAAGGTATTATTTGAAGAAATTCGGGAAATTAAGGGGGCGTCATATCTTACTGGACATAATGAACGGTATGTGATGATGGGGGTCCCAATTGAGTTAGCAAAAGAAGGTGAATACAAGGAAAATGATATTGTTTCCCTTGTAGTTGAGCCAAAATTTATTTTTAAAAAGTAGTTGCCAATTCAGATTAGTTATATTAAAATATAAGATAATTGTTTTAGATCGGTGACAATAGGAAAGGAGTCGACCTAGTATGCAGGAAATAAACAACACACAGCTTTTTAAAGTTGATATAGAGAAAGATTTTGATGTAAGAGACGTGATTGCGTCTGTGTATACAGCACTTACCGAAAAAGGGTATAACCCAGTCAATCAGATCGTAGGTTATCTGATGTCAGGAGACCCAACGTATATTACCAGTCATAAAGGCGCAAGAAGCTTGATCATGCGAGCAGAGCGTGACGAAATCATCGAACTATTTTTCGAAGATTATATAAAGAACAACTTGAAATAAGCGAGCCACGCACACCATGGTTGTAAACAAGTGCGAAGGTTAAAAGCGAGCAACCAAGTGCGTAAGGTTAAAGCAAGCAACCAAGTGCAATAGCTCCCAAGCGAGCAACCAAGTGCGATAGTTCTCAAGCGAGCAACCAAGTGCGTAGCACTTGACACTTAAGAAATGTAATCCTGTGCTTGCACAGAGGATTACATTTCTTAAGTGTCAAAGAGCCCGAAGGGCGTTGGTTGCGAAGCGAAAAAGAGCCGAAGGAGTTTTGTTTGCAACCATGGTGTATGTGGCGAGTAACCACATGAGCATTTACGAACGCGGAGCGGAGAAAATGCGAATGCACCACAGGAATGCGAATGTAAATTACTTACAAAGAAAGTAAAAACCATGAGAATATTAGGACTTGACTATGGTTCTGTGACCGTTGGCGTGGCAGTCAGTGACTCCATGTGTTTGACGGCGCAGCCCATTGAAGTAATAAAAAGAGAAAAAGAAACAAAATTACGTCGAACATTGGCAAGGATTGATGAAATCGTTGCTGAGTATGAGGTGGAAAAAATCGTGCTTGGATACCCTAAGAATATGAACAATACTTTGGGAGAGCGCGTAGAACGAACGGAAGAGTTTAAAGAGAAACTAGAAAATCGGACAGGATTAGAAGTGGTTCTGTGGGATGAAAGACTGACAACAGTATCTGCTATGGAGGTTTTGAAAGAAGGAAAAGTAAGAAGAGAAGACCGAAAAACATATGTAGATAAGATGGCGGCAGCTTTGATTTTACAGGGGTACTTGGATTTTCTGCAGAATCAAAAGTAAAGAAGGAGATAGCCAATGGGAAAAAATGGTGAAATTATGCTTACTGCTGAGGATGGTAGCGAGGAGGCTTTTTTTGTGATGGAAAAAGCAGAGATTGCAGGTAGGGAGTATTTGCTAGTAACAAATGTGCCAGTAGATGTAGAAGACACCGAGGATGAAGAAGAGGCGGAAGCGCTTATTTTGCGTGTTCAGGAAGAACAAGACGAAGATGGAAACTTAGTATACGATGTGGTCGAAGACGAAGAAGAACTTATGATATTGTCAAAATATTTTGAAGAATTATTAGAGGACGAAGTGAGTTTTGAAGAATAGAGAGGTGTTATTTTGAGTAAAAAAGTAAAGACAGGAAATGAGAAAGTGCGTATCGTACCGCTAGGTGGACTTGAGCAGATCGGTATGAATATTACCGCTTTTGAGACGGATGATAGTATTATTGTGGTGGATTGTGGATTGGCATTTCCAGAAGATGATATGCTTGGCGTTGATTTGGTAATTCCAGATATTACGTATTTGAAAGATAATAGAGAAAAAGTAAAAGGGTTTGTTATTACCCATGGACATGAGGACCATATTGGGGCACTTCCTTATGTATTGCAGGAATTGAATGTGCCAGTATATGCTACCAATCTGACCATGGCCATTATTGAAAACAAGTTGAAAGAGCACAATCTTCTTGGCATAGTAAGAAGAAAAGTGGTTTCTTATGGACAGTATATTAATCTGGGAGATTTTCGTATCGAATTTATCCGCACCAACCATAGTATTGCGGATTCTGCAGCGTTGGCAATCTATACGCCAGCAGGTGTGGTGATTCATACGGGAGACTTTAAAGTGGATTACACACCGGTTTTCGGAGACAGTATTGATTTGGCTCGTTTCGGCGAGTTGGGTAAAAAAGGCGTACTTGCGCTGATGGCAGATAGTACCAATGTATTGAAGCCAGGATTTACAATGTCGGAGAGAACCGTAGGAAAAACCTTTGACAACATTTTTGATGAAAATGACAAACGTAGAATTATTGTAGCGACCTTTGCATCCAACGTGGATCGTGTGCAGCAGATTATCAATTCGGCTCATAAGCACAATCGAAAAGTAATTGTGGAAGGTCGTAGTATGGTAAATATTATCAATACAGCGGTGGAACTCGGTTATATCAACGCGCCGGATAACATTATCATCAGCATTGATGAGATGAAAAATTATCCAGATGAGCAGATTGTGTTGATTACCACCGGAAGTCAGGGTGAGTCCATGGCAGCCCTTTCCCGTATTGCGGCTTCCATTCATCGTAAGATTGCCATCAAGCCAGGGGATTTGGTTATCTTTAGTTCCTCTCCAATTCCAGGAAATGAGAAGAGTGTATCCAAGGTAATCAATGAATTGTCCATGAAGGGCGCCAAAGTTATTTTCCAGGATACTCACGTATCGGGCCATGCTTGTCAGGAAGAGTTAAAATTGATTTATTCTTTGGTTCGTCCAAAGTATGCAATTCCAGTTCATGGAGAATATCGCCACCTTCTGCGTCATAGCGAATTGGCACAGGAAATGGGTGTTGAAAAAGACAATGTAGTTATCATGCACTCAGGTAATGTGCTTGAGTTAAAAGAAGATAGCGCGAAAATCGTAGATCAGGTACAGGCCCAGGGAATCATGGTAGACGGTCTTGGTATCGGCGATGTTGGAAATATCGTGTTGCGTGACAGACAGCATCTTTCAGAGAATGGTCTGATGGTTGTTGTATTGACATTGGAACGTGGTTCCAACCAAGTGCTTTCCGGACCAGACATCGTATCCAGAGGATTCGTATATGTGCGTGAGTCCGAAAACTTGTTGGATGAATGTCTTGAGATTGTGAACATTGCGCTGGATCGATTAAGTGACCGCGGTGTTACGGATTGGGGAAGAATTAAGGCAGAAATCAAAGATTCTTTGAACGATTTCCTTTGGAAGAAGATAAAGAGAAATCCAATGATTTTGCCAATTATTATGGAAGTATAAGTAAGATAGAAACGGAGGGGTACCGATGGCAACAAAAGCAGAAAAAAGAAGCGGTAGTGCTACAGCGTTGTTTTTTATTCGTGGCTTTTTGGTGTTTACTTTAAATCTGATTTTTTATGCCATCGTTCTCCTAGGAACCGTGGAAGTTTGTAAGATGTCATATTCCTTTGCCAATGAGGTGTTTGGGGATGTTATGGCAGAAGCACCACCAGGAACCAACCTTGAGTTTGAGATTCAGAAAGCGGACGATGCCATGACAATCGCTAAAAATCTAGAACGGAACGGGCTGGTTTCCAATGCGTATTCCTTTTATATTCGCTTGAAATTTTCGTTGAGCGATACCAATGTTGTGGTTGCAGGAAAATATAACTTGAACACGAGTATGACCTACAAGGAAATACTAGATGAAATATGTAAAGGTGTAAGCGAATGAATGAAGAAAGAATGGAAGTGTTTTTGGATACACTTCGCCCAGAATATCCGGATTATATTGTAGAAATGGAAAAAGAGGCACTTCGTGATGAGGTGCCTATTATTCGTCGTGCCACCCGAGATATGTTGCGGTTTCTTCTCCGAAGTGGGGAGCCAAAACGTGTGTTGGAAGTGGGGGCAGCCATCGGCTACTCGTCGTTATTTATGAAGGAGTGCCTGCCGGCGGACAGTGAGATTACGACCATCGAGAAAGTGGAGATGCGTCTGGTGAAGGCGAGAGAAAATTTAAAGAAGCATGATCCAGAGGGAAGGATTCGTCTCTTAGAAGGCGATGCCACAGAAGTGTTGGCGCAATTGGTAAAAGACGGAGAAACCTTTGATTTTATTTTTATGGATGCCGCCAAAGGGCAGTATCTGAATTTCCTTCCACATATTATGGAACTCTTGGAGGTGGGGGGACAATTGGTGTCCGATAACATTCTTCATGATTGTGATATCTTAGAGTCCCGATATGCAGTGACCAGAAGGGATCGTACCATTCACAGCCGCATGCGAGAATATTTGTATACCATTACGCATCACGATGAGTTAGAGACGATTTGCCTATCCTTAGGGGATGGCGTTACCATAAGTACAAAAAAGGAGAAAGAAGAATGGATGTAAGAAGACCAGAAATATTGGCACCAGCTAACAGTTTGGAAGTATTGAAGACGGCGGTAGAGTTTGGAGCAGATGCTGTCTACATCGGTGGAGAGATGTATGGTTTGCGAGCAAAGGCAAAAAACTTTTCTCCTGAGGACATGAAAAAAGGCATTGCCTATGCTCATGAGAGAGGAAAAAAAGTATATGTGACAGCGAACATCACGGCGCACAATCGTGATTTGGAAGGGGTTCGTGCATATTTTCAGGAATTAAAGGAAATTGGTCCAGACGCATTGATTATCTCGGATCCAGGTGTGTTTACCATTGCCAGAGAAGTGTGTCCGGAGATTGAGGTTCATATTAGTACCCAGAGCAATAATGTGAATTATCTGACCTTTAACTTTTGGAAAAAGCAGGGAGCAACTCGTGTCGTAACGGCAAGAGAACTTTCCTTGAAAGAAATCGGAGACATTCGCAAGAACATTCCAGAAGATTTTGAAATTGAGACATTTGTGCATGGTGCCATGTGTATTTCTTATTCTGGTCGTTGCCTCTTGAGCAATTATTTTACCGGAAGAGATGCCAATCTCGGTGCCTGTACCCATCCATGTCGTTGGAAATATTACATCATGGAAGAGAATCGTCCAGGCGAGTATTTGCCAGTGGAAGAAAATGAGCGTGGAACCTATATTTTTAACTCCAAAGACTTGTGTATGATCGAGCATATTCCAGAGCTCATTGAAGCTGGTATCGATAGCTTTAAGATTGAAGGACGTATGAAGACGGCGCTGTATGTAGCGGTGGTGTCCCGTACCTATCGCCAGGCAGTGGATGATTATATGAAAGATCCGGAATTGTATAAGAAAAATATTCCATATTATCAGAGTGAGATTGCGAAGTGTACCTATCGTCAGTTCACCACTGGATTTTTCTTTGGACCGACCACACATGAAACGCAGATTTATGATAGCAATACCTATGTAAAAGGCTTTATTTACCTTGGTAGTATTCGCGAAGTCAATGAAGATGGAACGGCAGTCTTTGAGCAGAAAAACAAGTTTTCCGTAGGAGAGACCATCGAGATCATGAAGCCATCTGGAGAAAATGTGAGTGCAAAAGTGCTTTCCATGAAAGATGAGTTTGGAAATGAGATGGAAAGTTGTCCGCATCCGGGACAGCGTATCACCATTCAGACAGACTGTGCCCTAAGTCCATTTGATATTTTGAGAAAAGAGGGGGAGGCACAGGAGTGAAGGATGTGCTGACGGAAGCGAAGATTCGTGAGGAATTGAATGGGCACGCAGCATCATACCCCATTCAGATTTATTCGGTACTGGATTCTACGAATACGGAACTGAAACGACAGGCGCGAGAGGGTGCATGTCATGGCACTACCATTTTGGCGGAGCAGCAGACCGCCGGCAAAGGCAGAATGGGACGTTCCTTTTATTCGCCGGCATCCACGGGGATTTATATGAGCATGCTCATTAAGCCGGATATGGCTGGAACGGATGTTGTCTTACTTACTACGGCTACATCGGTGGCGGTTTGTCGTGCATTACAGAAAGTTCTTGGGGTGGATTCACAGATTAAGTGGGTAAATGACATTTATGTAGCTGGGCGAAAAGTGTGTGGAATTCTGGCGGAAGCAGTGACGGATTCCACCTTGGGGAAAATCGACTCGGTAATTATAGGCGTTGGCATTAATGTTTCCACGGAAGAGTTTCCAGAGGAACTGCAAGGGGTGGCAGGTTCCGTTGGAGGATGTGGGAAAGCGTCACGGAATCAGCTGGTGGCAGCTGTGTTAAAGGAATTCTGGGACATTTATGAGCATTTAACAGAACGTCTTTTTATGCAAGAATATCGATCTCGTTCCAACGTAATTGGAAAGGAAGTTCGCTTTCTGGAAAATGAAGTATGGTGTGAAGCGAAAGCGTTGGATATTGATAATAATGGTGGGTTAGTTGTTGAGTGTGTGGAAGAGAATGGGGAACATCGACAAAGAACGCTTCATACGGGGGAGATTACATTACGGGTAAAATAGAGCAAAAACCATTATGGAGAAGAGGGGAAAAGACATGGTATCAATGAAGGATATCTCAATTCGATGTCAAGTTTCTGTTGCAACAGTAAGCAAGGCATTGAACAATCGAGGAGACATTAGCGAGGAAACCAAAGAACGAATATGCCGTGTGGCGAAAGAACTTGGATATCTACCGAATTCATCGGCGAGAGCATTAAAGACCAATCGTACATATAATATCGGTGTGTTGTTTGTTGACAAATCCAATTGTGGATTGACTCATCCATATTTTTCTCATGTATTAGATAGTTTCCGTCGGGGGGCAGAAGAGAAAGGATATGACATTACGTTTATTAGTCAGCATGCAGGTAAGAATATTTTATCTTATTATGAACATAGCAAGTACCGTGGTGTTGATGGAGTTGTCATTGCATGTGTCGATTTTGAAGAAGCAGAAGTTCAAGAATTGTTAGGGGGCGAGATTCCCGTTGTAACCATTGATTATACCTTTGACAATCGAATGAGTGTTTCGTCTGACAATGTGTTAGGAATGCGAAAGATTGTAGAGCATTTAATCGAGATGGGACATCGGAAGATTGCGTATATCCATGGAGAAGAGTCCAGGATAACAGAAAGTCGTTTAAATAGTTTTTATCATACCATGGAAAAGTTTGGAGTGGAAATTCAGGAAGAATATATTTGGGAAGGTGTATACCGTGATCCGAATTCTTCCGCAAAGATAACAGAGGAATTATTGTTGCTGAGTAACAGACCGACTTGTATCATCTATCCGGATGATGTTTCTTGCGTGGGTGGTTTGAATGCCATTCAAAGCAAGGGGTTATCTGTGCCAAATGACATATCTGTCGTAGGATACGATGGACAGAATGTAGCACAGTTAATTGAGCCTAGATTAACTACATACAAGCAGAATACGGAGCAGATTGGGAGGATGGCAGCACAGAAATTGATTCAGTTGATTGAGCAACCAAAGAGCACATTGATTGAACGAATTGTTGCACAGGGCGAGTTGGTTCAAGGAAAATCTGTGAAGAGGCTTTCGTAATGATAGAAACCATTGAAACAATAAAAAGGATTATGAAGTAGGAGGAATAATTCTTATGAAGAAAAAATGGTTAGCATTGGCGCTTTCATTAACAATGGCTGTTGGATGCATGACAGGATGTGGCGAGAAAAGCAAAACAAATTCTGAAAAGAGTAACACATTAGGAAGTGCAGAAGTGAAGGAGCTTGAAGATGGTGGTGGAAAGGTACTGAACATCTACGTGTGGAACGATGAATTTATCAATCGTTTTGAACAGTATTACCCAGGATATGACAAAGAGACTAAGAAAATTGGGGATGTAAAAGTTAAGTTTGTGCAGAGTGAAAATGAGGGCAGTGAATACCAGAAAAAACTGGAGGAAGCACTGATGAATCAGGAAGGTGCAGACGAGGATAGCAAAGTAGATATGTTCCTTTGCGAAATGGACTATGTAAGCAAATATACGGGAACCGATATGGCAGTTGATGTGAAGTCGCTTGGATTGACGGATGAGGATATGTCACAGATGTATGCTTATACGAAAGAAGTAGCTACCGATGAGGACGGAGTTCTTCGTGCGGTATCTTGGCAGGGATGTCCAGGTGGTTTTGTATATCGGCGTTCTTATGCAAAGGAAATCTTTGGTACAGATGAACCGGAAAAGATTCAGGAGTTGCTCCGTGATTGGGAGAAATTCGATGCGGCAGCAGCAACTGTAAAAGAAAAATCGGGTGGAACGATTACCATGCTTTCCGGTTACGATGATGCCCTTCGAGTATTTTTCAACAATGCAGGTTCTAAATTGGTAAGTAAAGATAAAAAAATCCAGTTGGATGCGTCAGTAGAGAAATGGATTGACAAAACAAAAGAGTATACCGACAATGGATACAACCAGAAAACTTCTTTATGGACGGAAGAATGGACGGATGGAATGGGCGAAAATGGTAACGTATTTGGTTACTTTATGCCAGTTCAGGGAATTCACTTTTGGATGCCAGACAAATCGGGTTCTTCAAAAGATGCAGAAGGAAAATACGTAGGTGACGGAAGCTACGGTGACTGGGCAGTTGTAACAGGACCACAGTCCTTCAACTGGGGTGGCTCTTTTGTATGCGGTGCGAAAGGTACCGACAATGCGGCACTTGTGAAAGATATTATGTTGAAACTTTGCTGTGATTCAGAGATCCTATATCACATCAGCAAAGAACAGCAGGATTTTGTAAACAACAAAGAGGCAAATGCGAAGCTTGAGGCAGATGGTGTGGTTTCTGATTTCCTTGGTGGACAATCACTTGTCAAGGTTCTTTCAGAAGTGGCAGATAACATCGACGGTAACAATGTATCTCCTTATGATCAGGGATGTATTGAGAACTTGAGGATAGCCATGAAGGATTATTATGAAGGCAAGGTGGATAAAGAGACTGCCATTGGCAAATGGAAAGATCTCGTGATTAGGCAGTATCCAACATTAAGCAAATAATAACACATATAAATACATTCTCGTACATTGGCACGGGGATGTATTTTTTTCGTGAATCGCACCTTTCACGTACCGCTACATATAATACATACGGAGAAGGATTTGTTGGGGGATAGGATGAAAAAAGTTTTGTATGTATTGGGAGCGTGTCTGCTCAGTATTCTTATATATTCGGAAGTACAACGTGCAAATGAGAAGGAGAAAATGCAGGAGACAGTAAATGTGACTTCATCTGCGGATGTGGCATCGTCGAAGGTAGCGTATCTTACCTTTGATGATGGGCCAAGTGAAATTACACCTGAGATATTGGATACGTTAAAAGAGAAAAAAGTAAATGCCACGTTCTTTCTGGTTGGAAATGAAATCACCCCAGAGCGGGAGGTGATTGTTAAGCGAGAGTTGGCGGAGGGGCACCAAGTAGGGGTGCATACATATACCCACAAAAAGGAAGAAATGTACTGCGATGAGACGCTATTTTTCAATGATTTTCAACAGTGCAAAAATCGGATTGAGGAAGTGACAGGGGAAGAAGTGACATTGCATCGGTTCCCCTGGGGAAGCAACAATGGTTATGTGTGTCCCATGGTGGATGACTTATTGGAACAATTAAAAAGTCAGGGGATAACGAGCTTTGATTGGAATGTTTCGGGAGAAGATTCGGTGTCACGTGACGTGGCAAAAGCAACAATTTATCAGAATGTGGCAAAGGACTTGGAAAAACACAATGCGCCAATTATTCTTCTTCACGACTCCAATACCATGGAAAATACGGCAGCAGTATTGGGAGAAATCATAGATATGATAAGGGAAAAAGGTTATGAATTTGGGACCTTGGACCAGAGAGAGGGGTATACGTTTCCGGCGGCGTGGAGGTAGCTAGGTGGCACCAGACATGTTCCGCACGAACACGCTTGCGCTCGACAAATCACACAGCGATGCCGAAGCATAGAATACATGCTTCTGGCATCGGCGGATTTGTAAGGTTCTATCGGCACATGTCTGGTGCCTTTGTAAGCGGAAAGGGGATGTTTGTTAATAGAGTGAAAAACACTGTTTTTTATCGAGGTCTTAAGGCTTGACAGTTTTTTTCTCTCAGTATATGATTGGAATAGTAAAAACACCCCAGAGTTGTTGCTCTGGGGTTTGTGCTAGGAGAACAAGAAGATGAGAAATCTAAGAAGAATATGTGCGTTGGGTTTGTGTGTTGCGGTACTTTGTACGTCTTGTGGAACGAAACAGAGTGAAGTGACGGTGGAGAAAACTAATGTTGTCTCGCATCAAGGAGATGAGATTAGTTATGATATTATTGAACCACCATCGGAAATCGACCAGGATCGCTTATACAATATGTATATTAATGCGCGTGAAGAAGAATATCCTCGAATGATTTTGAAATTGATAAAAGAAGATAACAAGACCTTCGAGTATATTGAGTATCAGTTGGAAGACGATTTTAGCTGGACTCGGAGAGAAATGCCGTGGAGTCAGAAAGTGTCTGAAACGTATGAAGAAGGAACAGAAACAATGGTGGCAGATTCAAAAGGAAATTTATACGCATCAACAACTGACAAAGATAATAAATTAGTTATTCTTCGTTTGACAGAAAAGGGAGAGGCGCAAGAACTTGATTTGTCGGAAGCGGAAAATGTGTACAAGGATTTGGTGCCAACTTCCTTTGATATTATCAATGATAATCAATTGGTTCTTTTCTATGAAGAAGATCCAGAACAAACAGGTGCTCGAACGGATGTCGTTATTTATGATTGTGTTGAAGAACGTATCCTTGATCGAGGCCAGACAATAAGTAACGATGTTGTTTTTGATAAAAATGGAAATTATTATATGGTATCTCTAGAGCAACAGATGGTTCAGAAGTATACCATTCATGATACGTTGCCAGATAAAGTAATACAGTGCGACGGGATATCAGAGATTGTATTTATTTCCGATTTATTAATTGAGGATGACAAAGGATACATTAAAACCAATGCGGGAATTTATGGTGGTAAACTGACGGATGAGCAATGGAGTATCCTGCTTCCCATTGAAAAGATGTATTATAACAAGGATATAGAAACATTTCGTGGAA
The DNA here is from genome assembly GCA_045578325.1 of Eubacterium sp. Classification (GTDB taxonomy): domain Bacteria; phylum Bacillota; class Clostridia; order Lachnospirales; family Lachnospiraceae; genus Eubacterium_F. Next base: position 21,816 of record JAZNJZ010000088.1, on the reverse strand, counting down.
ATCCACTAGCCGCTTTTTGTTCTTTTACTAAAGTACAAGGAGACGATTGCGAATTTTTTGTAGAAACATTGCGCGATAATGATACACTAGAATTTGATTGGGTTCACTATTATAAAAATGAAACGAGATAAAATAAAAAAAAAACCATTTTTTCCAAAACAGGAGAGTTGGAAGAAATGGTTTCTCTTTATTCCCGATTAATTATATGTCACAACAAAATCTTATCTCTGTACACGTCCGGAAGCGTCTCCGCCTGCCAGTTTCATAACTTCGTCTACGGATACCTGGTTGAAGTCGCCTTCGATGCTGTGCTTGAGACAGCTGGCAGCTACTGCAAATTCGATGGTGTCCTGTGGAGCCATGTTCTGAAGGCAAGAGTAGATCAATCCGCCGCCGAAGGAGTCACCGCCACCTACACGGTCAACGATGTGCATCAAGTACTGCTTGGAGAAGTAGTAGTCGTTGCCGTCATAGAGCATAGCGGCCCATTTGTTGTCGTTTGCGGAGATAGAAGTACGAAGAGTGATGGCAACTTTGCTGAAACCAAAACGGTCTGCCAGCTGTTTTGCTACATCTTTGTAACCTTCGTGATTTACCTGTCCGGCTGTTACGTCAGTACCAGCAGCTTTGATACCAAATACATCATTGGCATCTTCTTCGTTGGAGATACATACGTCAACGTACTGACAAAGCTCGCTCATAACCTGTCCGGCTTTTTCTTTTGTCCACAACTTATTACGATAGTTAAGGTCACAGCTTACGGTGATATTCTTTTCTTTTGCTGCTTTACAAGCTTCTAAGCAGATGGCAGCAACGTTATCTCCCAAAGCTGGTGTGATTCCTGTGAAGTGGAACCAATCCGCACCCTCAAAAATGTTATCCCAATCAAAATCCTCTGTTGTAGCTGTTGCGATAGAAGAACCAGCACGGTCGTAAATTACCTTGGAAGGTCTCTGGCTGGCTCCTTTCTCAAGAAAATAGATACCAACACGGTCCCCACCTCTTGTGATATCCTTTGTGTCTACGCCGTAACGACGAAGAGAATTGATTCCTGCCTGTCCGATCTCATGAGCAGGAAGCTTTGTAACAAAGCTTGCATCCATTCCGTAATTTGCAAGGGAAACTGCTACGTTTGCCTCACCACCACCGTAAGTAGCTCCATAAGACTCTGTCTGCACGAAACGATAATATCCTTCTGGTGCGAGACGTAACATGATTTCGCCAAATGTTACAATTCGTTTTGACATTTTAGATTCCTCCATACTTTCCATAATATAATATACAAGTCGAATGTTATCGACCAAACGCAACCCAACCATATCCTATCCATAATTATAGTAATCAGATTATGCCATGTCAAGGCTTTCCTTGACCAGATTTAGCTCTCTTTCAAAGATGCAATGGGGGATGGTATTATTTGTAACTGCGTGGATGCATTCATCCAAATCCATCCAAAGAACGGACGCCACTTCCTCTTTCTGCAAATGAAATATTGGTTCTTCTTTGCACACATACAGGTAAACATGCGCATATTCATGATTCCAGTATGGTTTCCCATGAAATATTTCCTTGGATTCGTTTTGGTGTGTGCCGATAAAATGCAGTTCCTCGGCAGTTACTGTGATGCCCAGTTCTTCTTCCAATTCACGGAGAGCGGAGGAGATATAATCCTCGCCATAGGGGATGTGTCCGGCAGAGGAGATGTCGTAACAGCCAGGATAAGATTCCTTGGCAGTACATCGTTCTTGAAGCAATATATCATAGCCGGATTTTTTGTTGGGGCGCACCAGCCATACGTGAGAAGTGGCATGCAAAGCTCCTGTGGAGTGGACGGTGTTTCGTTCACTGGTCCGTCCGGAAAAACTTCCATCTGGATTTAGTATCTCAAAAAGTTCCATTGGTATACCATCTAAAACAGCAGATGTCAACGTGTCATCATAATAAGTCAGTTTCAGAGAAAACATATCCTTTCTTTCATTTAATAAACGGAAAAAGATTTTGTCTCCTTCCCATAGATTCAAAGAATTTACATCGGATTTTGGAACCCACACCAATTCCCCTTCGTCACAAGGACTGAAGTCCGTTGTGTCTGTGGTGGCAGTGTAGAGAAACATGTACTCCGTCGGCCAAGTGTTGGTGGAAAAAGTAATGATGCCGCGGAGTGCATAAGAAGACAACGTAAGACCAGTTTCTTCTCGCACTTCTCGTAACAAACATTCGTCTGGCGACTCTCCTGGTTCAAAATGTCCACCGACGCCAATCCACTTATCTTTATTGATATCTTGCTCCTTTTTTGTGCGATGCATCATCAACCAAGCATCTTCATTTTCGATGTAGCATAATGTTGTGAGGTTTGATTTCATATAATTCTCCTTTGCATTCCAATCTGTGTATATCTTAGCATAAGTGCATGGGATTTTCAAATGAACCGTGGCAGTGAAATGCTAATAAAATAGGAAAATTTAATACTTAATTTATTTGTAAATTAAAATTCTATCGTGTATAATTGAGGTATGGGCGAATTGGTGGAAAGGGAGGAGTTTGCACAAGGTAATCGTAAGGCTGCGGAAGGAGCAGAGGATATGGAAAAAGCAGAAAAACAAGACATTTTAAGGTATTTGGCAGCATTGATTGCGACATTAGTGGCAATGACAGTGATTGTGGGTTATACATTTTATTCGTTTTATTCGCTTGCCAAAGAAGATGTCATTGCATTGGGTGAGGTTACCGCAAAAGAAAGAACGCAAGCGCTAGATAATTATTTGCTTCGTGGTCATGAAACACTAGATGTAACCATCGAAGGTGTAGAATATTTGTTGGGGCAGGGTGCTTCTGCAAAAAAAATAGAACAATTTTTGAAAAAAGAGTCGGATAATTATGCCAATCGTGTAAATTCGAATTTTACAGGTATTTATGGTCTGGTGCAAGGTGAATTTGTTGATGGTTCTGGTTGGGTGCCAGATGAGGGGTTTGTACCACAAGAACGCACGTGGTATGAACGAGCAGTAAAAGGTCAGGTGACCATGGTACCCCCTTATATCGATGCACAAACAGGAGATGTGGTTGTCTCAATTACCAGAATGCTATCCGATGGAAAAAGCGTATTGGCCATGGATATTTCATTGGATGAGATTCAGGTGATGGCAGAGGATATGAATCTCAAGGGACATGGTTATGGATTCGTAATGGATGACACAGGTTTTGTGGTGGCACATACGGATAAGACTCATTGTGGTGCGAATTACTACATGGATGATCTTTCGGACGGTGGTGATCGAGAAGCACTAGCGAAAAAGGTTATTACGGAAAAAGATAAGTCGTTTAAGATGGAAATTGATGATGAGCATTGCACGATATTTACAAGTACGTTGCGAGATGATTGGTATGTTGTGATGGTTGTTAGAACCGATGATTTGTTTTCTAGAATGAGAACCAATCTGTACCATAATATCGGACTTTCCATGATTATTTTTGTTGTGGTAGCGTATTTTTGTACAACCAGCTTTTTTAACCGTTTAAAGGCAACGCATTATGCAGAAGAGTTGGAAATACATCAGCGGCTGCTTGAAGAACGTGTGGCAGAACAGACAACGGAGATAAAGAAGCAAACCACGGCGATACTGAGGATGCAGGAAGACGTTATCGAGGGAATGGCGACTTTGATTGAGAGTCGTGATGGTAACACTGGAGAACATGTGCGCAATACGAAAAAGTATGTGGCGCTTATTGTAAATCACATGTTGCAACATCAGTTACATACCGATATTGTAACAAAAGAATATGCCGATAAATTAATTAATGCGGCTTCCCTTCATGATGTTGGTAAGATTAAGATCTCTGATACAATTTTAAATAAACCGGGTAGACTAACAGAAGAAGAGTATGAGATTATGAAAACTCACTCTAGTGAAGGTAGTGAAATTGTTCAAATCATCTTGGGAACTCACACGGATAAGAAGTTCGTGGAGATTGCGCAGGATGTGGTGCGATATCACCATGAAAAGTGGGATGGAAATGGTTACCCAGAAGGTTTGAAAGGGCCTAACATACCACTGGCTTCTCGAATCATGGCAGTGGCGGATGTCTTCGATGCTTTGGTTTCGAAGCGAGTGTATAAAGATAAAATATCCGAAGAAGAAGCTTTTGGCATCTTGGTGGAAGAATCGGGAACACATTTTGATCCGGAAATCGTAAAAATCTTTTTGCGATATAGAGATACGATTTCAGGGTGGTTGAGCGAACAAGAGTAAAGCGATAGGGTGTCATGTGTTTTAAGAAGTAGATTGAAAACGAGTCAAATACAGCGGAGTAATGAGAGGTTACTCCGCTGTGTTTTATTGTTGTAATCTATATGAAAATTAGTTAAAATGTAAGCAACTATGAGTATCGTGAGAGACTTGGAAAGGAGAAATGAAAAAATGAGAAAACAAAGGAAACTAGCAAAACGGATACTAAGTTACATATTGTGTATGACACTTGTCATGTCAGGACTTATGGTTCCAGGAAAGCAGGCGGAGGCGGCTGTGTCCGACTCGGGTAACGATTTTACTATCACTACGGCCGGAGTCGAAAACACCGACTATACGTATTCTGACGGTGTGCTGACTATTTTGACAGGAACATCGATCACGATTGCAAACACAGATCCGAATACAGCAACAACAAACCAAATCGTGGTAGCAAAGGATGTTTCTGCAAATATCACCCTTGCAGGAGTCAATGTAAATGTATCGGGTACAACAGGTGCTTGTGCATTCAAGATTGAAGATAACAGCACGGGAAATGTAACCATTACCCTTGCAGATGGGAAAGCAAACACTTTAAAAAGTGGTAGTAAGTGTGCGGGATTGCAGAAGAATGGTACGGGGGATACAATAGGAACCCTTACCATCCAAGGGGGAGAAAACAGCACAGGAAGTCTTGCAGCGACCGGCGGCACTTATGGAGCGGGAATCGGAGGCGGTTCTAATGGAGCGAGTTCTAAAATCATCATAAGCGGAGGAGCCATAACAGCGAAAAGTGGTTTCTATGGAGCGGGAATCGGAGGCGGTCAGAATGGAGCAGGTTCTGCAATCACCATAAGCGGAGGAAGCATAACAGCGACCGGCGGTTCTTGGGGAGCGGGAATCGGAGGCGGTCAGAATGGAGCAGGTTCCGAAATCACTATAAGTGGAGGAAGCATAACAGCGACCGGCGGTAGTTCAGGAGCGGGAATCGGAGGCGGTCAGAAAGGAGCCGGTTCTGAAATCACCATAAGTGGAGGAACCATAACAGCGACCGGCGGTAGTTCAGGAGCGGGAATCGGAGGCGGTCAGAATGGAGCCGGTTCTGAAATCACCATAAGTGGAGGAACCATAACAGCGACCGGCGGTTCTTTAGGAGCGGGAATCGGAGGCGGTTTTGAAGGAGTAGGTTCTAAAATCACCATAAGCGGAGGAACCATAACAGCGACCGGCGGTAATAGTGGAGCAGGAATCGGAGGCGGTCAGAATGGAGCCGGTTCTGAAATCACCATAAGCGGAGGTTCTGTGAAGGCTGTTGCAGGTCAGGCGGCGAATAATATTGGTGGTGGTCAAAATAAAGAAGCAGTAATCCCGACGGATGGTATGGGGAATAATGTATATCTTCTCAAAATTGATAATGAGAATGGTGATGCAATAAAAATTAATAATACAGAGCTTACACCGATCGAGCATAATGACGAAAAAAAGGTATATGCTTATGTAAAAGGCATGGACTATACGGTACAGGTGGGTATGAATCAAGCTGTTATGTATAAGTTTATTGAAGCAGCAGGAGGGTTCTCGTTATTAAGCGATGAAAATATGGATTTTATCGTAACAGGCGGTAGTCATGGTACGGATTACGCATATATTGAACTTGACAAAACACTCTTTATACTTAATAATAAACCTCTTACAATTGCAAATAAGTCAGGTATGCAAAAAGCAACCAACCAAATCGTAGTAGCAAAGGATGTTTCTGCAAATATCACCCTTGCAGGAGTCAATATAGATGTATCGGGTACGTTAGGTGCTTGTGCATTCAAGATTGCAGATAACAGCACAGGGAATGTAACCATCACCCTTGCAGATGGGAAAGCAAACACTTTAAAAAGTGGTAGTAAATGCGCGGGATTGCAGAAGAATGGCACAGGGGACACAATAGGAACCCTTACAATTCAAGGTGGAGAAAACAGCACAGGAAGTCTTACAGCGACCGGCGGTAGTTATGGAGCGGGAATCGGAGGCGGTTATGAAGGAGCAGGTTCCAAAATCACCATAAGTGGAGGAACTATAACAGCGACCGGCGGTTCTTCTGGAGCGGGAATCGGAGGCGGTTCTAATGGAGCAGGTTCTAAAATCACCATAAGCGGAGGAACTGTAACAGCGACCGGTGATTATTATGGAGCGGGAATCGGAGGTGGTTATGAAGGAGCGGGTTCCGAAATCATCATAAGCGGAGGGTCTGTCAAGGCTGTTGCAGGTACTAAAGCGAACCATATTGGTGGTGGATATAAAAAAGAAGCAGTAATTCCGACGGATGGTATTGGCAATCCTGTGTATCCAATGATAATTCATAATGAGAATGGTGATGCAATAAAAATTAATAATACAGAGCTTACAATGACAAAGCATAATGGGGAAAAAAAGGTATATGCTTATCTTAAGGGCATGGATTGTACCGTACAGGTAGGTACGGATGAAGCTGTTATGTATAAGTTTGTTGAAGCGGCAGGAGTGTTCACTTTATTAAGCGATGAAAATATGGATTTTACTGTGACAGGTGGTAGTCTTGGTACGGATTGTGCGTATAATAAAGATGACGAAACGCTCTACATAGTTAATAATAAGCCTCTTACAATCGCAAATAAGTTAGGGGTGGAAACAACAACGGACAAAATTGCTGTAGCTAAGAATGTTTCTGCAAATATTACTCTTGCAGGAGTGAATATCGATGTATCGACTACATCAGGTGCTTGTGCATTTAAGATTGCAGATAACAGCGCAGGCAATGTAACGATTACTCTTGCAGATGGTAAAACCAATATATTAAAGAGTGGTATGTATCGCGCAGGATTGCAGAAGAATGGTACGGGAGACATGATAGGAACACTTACAATTCGAGGTGAGGAAAAGGGCACAGGAAGTCTCACAGCGACAGGCGGTAGTTCAGGAGCGGGAATCGGAGGCGGTTCTGAAGGAGCAGGTTCTAAAATCACCATAAGCGGAGGAACCATAACAGCGAAAGGCGGTTCTTCAGGAGCGGGAATCGGAGGCGGTTCTCGTGGAGCAAGTTCTGAAATTACCATAAGTGGAGGAAGTATAACGGCGACCGGCGGTTCTTGGGGAGCGGGAATCGGAGGCGGTAATGAAGGAGCAGGTTCCAAAATCACCATAAGCGGAGGAACTATAACAGCGACCGGCGGTAGTTCTGGAGCGGGAATCGGAGGCGGTTGCAACGGAGAGGGTTCGGAAATCACCATAAACGAAGGAACTATAACAGCGACCGGCGGTTATTCTGGAGCGGGAATCGGAGGCGGTGATAATCAAGTGGGAGGAGAGGACAGTTCTGAGGGAGCGGGTTCTAAAATCACCATAAGCGGAGGAATTGTAATAGCGACAGGCGGTAGTTATGGAGCGGGAATCGGAGGCGGTGATAAAGGAACGGGTTCCAAAATCACCATAAGCGGAGGAACCATAACAGCGAAAGGCGGTTCTGAAGGAGCGGGAATCGGAGGCGGCTCTGGTGAGAGCGGAGAGGACAGTTGTAATGGAGAAGGTTCCGAAATCACTATAAGCGGAGGAACCATAACAGCGACCGGCGGTTCTTCAGGAGCAGGAATCGGCGGTGGCTCCTCAGGAACGGCTTCTGAAATCACCATAAGTGGGGGGTCCGTAAAAGCTGTTGCCGGTACGAATGCAAATATGATTGGTGGTGGTCAAAGAAAAGAAGCAGTAATCCCGACGGATGATGAGGGGAATGCTGTGTATCTTATGGAAATTGATAATACTGCGGGGGCAACGGAGATTACGATTAACGAGAAGGAGTACCCGGTTAAGCACAGCGAGGAGGATAGCAATGTATACGCATATCTTCCGGCAAAAACAGGGGCGGAGCCAAACGTGGTAAAAATAGGTGCCGATACCACAAAGTATTGCTATGATACGACAAATACAAAGTGGATTGAAGTAGCTGATATTCCGGAGGCTGACGATGAAGTGTTTGTATGTAACGGGAATGCGCAGACCTATACCCTTGCACAAAGTGAGTATTATACGATCTCCGATAATACAACACAGACCAATGCCGGAACCTATACGGTAACAGTAATATTGAAGGATAAAGAAAATACAGTATGGAGTGATGGTACAACAGCAGATAAGGAATACATATTTACCATCAGCCATGTAGACGAAAACTTAGATGGTATTTGTGAGGTATGTGGAGAATATTCAGCTGCAACCCAGATCACAGAAGAAAACTGTGAAGAAATGGGATTAAGTAACAGTTACATCGGATATTATACCATTTCCAATGCAGGCAATCTTATGTGGTTTGCGAAGCAGGTGAATGCAGGGAATACTTCGATCAATGCTGTTTTAACAGACAATATCGTTGTAAACAGCGGCGATGTTTTGAACTGTAATGGAACAAAAGCAGATGGCTGGATTGATTGGACGCCAATCGGTGATGGTGAGTTAAATAATTACACAGGTACATTTGACGGAAATGGTAAAACAATCAGCGGACTTTACTTTAATGATTCCAATCAGGATCATGTCGGACTTTTCGGTGGGTTAGAAAACGGTACGATTAAGAACGTTGGTATTGTAAATTCATATTTGAACGGAAACGATTATGTCGGCGGTATTTGTGGCAATAACCTTAGTGGTACGATTCGAGATTGCTATAATGCAGGCAGTAACGTTAGTGGTATATGTGGTTACAATAATGGTACAATCACAAACTGCTACTATCTTGCAGAAAGCGAGACAGACAACCAGGAAGGAACTACATATAAGACAGCAGATGCTTTTGCAAGTGGTGAAGTGACGTATCTGTTGAACGGTTCTACATCGGAAGGAAATCTTCTATGGGGACAGAATCTGGAGACAGATGCTTACCCGGTATTCAAAACGGATACCAATACGGTTTATTATGGATACGCAAATTGTTATAGTAAGAAAAAAACATATGCAAACGAGGAACGTTTCGATGAAGTACCAGAACATGACTGGAAATACACTTTGGATGAAACAAATGCAAACGAAATGACAATCTCCTGTGCAACCGAAGGATGTACAGAAGGTGGAACGGTAACGATCACAGCACCTACCGATGTGAAGTATAACACAGCAGCCCATGAGGCAACGGTTACGGTAGAAAGAACAAGCAGTGAAGTGGACATCGAAACACCAGAGATCACCTACACATCACTGACTAACGGTGTGGAGCTTGTGGGTGGAAAGCCAGTCAATGCTGGAACATACAAAGCAAGCATTACAATAGGGCAAGTAACGGCTTACCAAGAGTTCGAAATTGCTAAAGCAACACCATATATCGTGGTTGCACCAACAGCACAAGCCATTGCGTATGGCGATACCGTAAGTGTTTCGGCATTAAGTGGTGGTGCGGTGCAGTACAGCGAAGAAAATGAAACAAGCATTGCGGGAACATTTACTTGGAAAGAAGCCACCACAAAACCAACCGTAGCAGACAGTGATAAGACAGAGTATGTTGTGGTATTTACACCAACCGATACAGCTAACTGCAACGTGGTAGAAACAAAGATCACTTTGACTGTAAACAAGGCAGAGATTGCACCAAATAAGCCGGAAAGCACCATGAATACGGTTTATACCAATGCGACGGTAGAGATGGTAACTTTGTCAGACGGTTGGGTATGGCAGGATGCCGACAAGACAAAGCAATTGGAAGTAGGACAAGAAGTAACGGCAACTGCACTTTACAATGGTGCGGACAAGGGGAATTATGAAACAGAAAGTGTTATGATTACCATTACACGTCAGCCTTGTACTCACACCTGGGATGCAGGAGTTGTGACCAAAGAAGCAACCACCACAGAGCTTGGTGAGATGACTTATACCTGTACGGTTTGTGAGACGACGAGGACGGAAGCGATACCGATGCTTTCCACACCGGCACCGACCGTGACACCATCTGTGAGCCAGCCGAGTGCAACGCCGGTAGTGAGCCAGCCGACACAGGCACCAACTGTGTCAGAGCAGGATGACACAGCAACTTCTGCTAAGATCGGCAGCAAGTTCGTGGCGGGAAAAGGAAGAAACAAAGCCACTTATAAAGTAATCGCCAATGGCAAGGTGGAGTACGTAGCTCCGGTAAGAAAGAAGGTTACTAAGATAACGATCCCAGCTACCGTGAAATCAAAAGGCGTTACTTACAAAGTGACATCCATTGCCAAAAAAGCGTTCAAGGGGTGCAAGAAACTGAAAACCGTAACCATTGGAAAGAACGTAAGTAAGATCGGCAAAAAAGCCTTTTATGGATGCAAGAAACTGAAAAAGCTTATCATCAAGACCAAGAAGCTGACTGCGAAGAAAGTGGGAAGCATGGCATTTGGCAAGATTGCTAAGAAGATGCTAGTGAAGAAAGAGGGAAGCAAGGCAGCCAAGAAGAAGTCCACGGCGAAGAAAGTGGGAAGCAAGAAAGCCAAGAAGATGATAGTGAAGGTGCCAAAAAAGAAGATGAAGGCATACAAGAAAATGCTGATCAAACGTGGCGTAAGTAAGAAAGCGAAGATTAAGAAGTAGAAAAAATAGTAACAAAATGATAAAACAGGGGTTGACAAATCCCTGTTTTATTGTTATCATACATTTAACAATTAGGTTAAATGTTAAATGTAAAGGAGGCGATACCGTGGCACTACAAAATACATTAAAAGCCCTATCGGATCCCATTCGACGAGAGATATTGAATCTATTGCGGGAAGGAAAACTGTCTGCGGGAGAGATTGGAGATCACTTCGATGTGACAGGAGCAAGTATATCCAGACACTTGTCGGTGTTAAAGGATGCAGACTTGATTCGAGATACCCGAGAAGGGAAATTTATCTTTTATGAATTAAATACTTCCGTGTTGGAAGAAATCATGTTATGGATTACGGATTTGAAAGGAGAGGTTAATCATGATTCAGAAATATAAAAAACAGTTGATATTTGCATCAATTATAACTTTGTTACCAATGCTTATAGGAGTGATGATGTGGAATGTGTTGCCGGAACACATGGCGACACACTGGAATGCCAGTGGAGAAGCGGATGGTTGGAGTGCCAGAACATTTGCAATCTTTGGGATGCCATGTATTATGTTGGCGATTCAGTGGATTTGTGTTTTTGTTACTTCGCTGGATTCGAAAAATAGAAATCAGAATCACAAGGTGATTCGCATGATGTTTTGGTTGCTCCCATTTACATCATTAATTACAAGTGGTGTAGTTTATGCCGCAGCATTGGGGAGAGCAAATATTCTCGATTTTGCTGTTCGTGCGTTACTTGGAATTATGTTTGTTGTGATGGGAAATTATTTGCCAAAGTGTAAACAAAATCGCACCATCGGAATAAAAGTTGCATGGACGCTGAAAAGTGAAGAGAACTGGAATAAAACCCATCGTTTTTGTGGAAAGATGTGGGTGATCGGAGGCGTGGCTTTTTTGGCTACCACATTTATTCCAATGGAGTCCTTCGTGTATGCCTTTCTTGCAATCCTTCTTCTTCTTGTGGTAGTGCCGATTCTGTATTCCTATCTGTATTATAAGAAGCAGAAAAAGGAGGGAACACTGAAGGAGACGGAAATCACTCTTAGCCAAGAGGAAAAGAGATTTGCTAAGATTGGAATAGGTGTTGGTGTTATTATTACTGTCTTTGCCATGGTGTTTCTTTTTACAGGTAATTTTGAAGTGCAATTGGATGAGGATTCCTTTACCATCGAGGCGGCTTACTGGGACGATGCTACGATTAACTATACCGAGATTGATCACATTGAATTGCGTCAGCAAGATAATCCGGGAAGTCGTACCTTCGGATATGGTAGTTTTAGTCTTATGATGGGTGAATTCGAGAATGATGAATTCGGTGCTTATACCCGCTATTCTCATACAAGTTGTGATGATTGTATCGTTCTTTCTGTGAAGGGGAAAACTCTTGTGATTAATGGGAAAGACGAGGATGCCACGAAAAAACTTTATGAGGAATTGGCAGGTAGAGTTAGCAAATAGAAAGAGGACACAATTTCATTGTTACGAAAGGAATCTCGTGGTAAAATATATCTGTGTGAAGTGCTAATTAGCTTGAAAGGATGTGACAGATATGCCAGCCGAAATGAAATGGCAGTTTGAACTGGAAGAATATATACGGCAAGGTGAACCAGAGCGGATGGAGAAAAGTAAGGCATGGCAGACGGCTATTGGTTTACAGGACGTAGATGGTTTGAAAACGTCGGCGTATTTGTTGGATACGGCAAAAGATCATATTGAGGGGAAAATTAACATTGTAGAAGCCCAGAGGAGAATTGAGAGCTATTATGAAAAACGTAGCGAGCGTACCGAAGGAGAAGAGGAGACAAAGGAAGCAGATATTGTTTCAGCAAGGATTGCGCAGCTTCTTGGAGAAAAGACATTTCAGTTTTCGCCAGCCGAATGGCTATCCATTCATCGTCGTTTGTTTGAGGGAGTATTTGCTCATGCGGGGCAGATTAGAACTTATAACATTACAAAGAAAGAATGGGTATTAAGTGGTGATACGGTTATGTATGCATCGTGGAATAGCATCAAGGAGACTTTGGATTACGATTTTAGTACGGAAAAACAATTTTCTTATGAAGGATTGTCGATGGCAGAGACTGTAAAGCATTTGGCAAAATTCGCTTCTGATATCTGGCAGATACATCCGTTTTGTGAGGGGAATACGAGGGCGACGGCAGTATTTCTGATTAAATATCTGAGGTCTTTTGGCTTCGAGGTGGAAAATGACACCTTTGAGAATCATTCATGGTATTTTAGAAATGCGCTGGTTCGTGCAAATTATAATGACATGAAAAATAATGTGTATGCCACATCCAAATTTTTGGAACAGTTTTTCAGTAATTTACTTATGGGAACAAAGTATGAGTTGAAGAACCGATACATGCACGTGGATTATGAGGCTTCCCAAAGTGTCATTTGTGAAGAGACAAAGTATCATTTTGATACTTTGGAATGCACTTTAGAAGAATTAGAGATTTTAAAACTTCTGGTGGCGGATAATGCCATAAAGCAAAAGGATTTGTCTGAACGGATTGGAAAATCGATAATTACCGTCAAACGAATGATGGGAGCTTTACAAGAAAAGAATTATATTCGTCGAGTAGGTGGTAAACGATATGGAAGATGGGAAGTGTTGATAAAGATTCCAGAAAAAGAATGAGAAATGAATGGAGAGCAGATATGGCAGAAATTTATGAAACTGAGGAAAAGAAAGAAAAGGTCCTTTTGGTAGCAGTGGACCTTGGTATAGAGAAAGACGGAACCTCCGCGGATGTGGAGGCGTCGTTGGACGAGTTGGCAGAGCTTGCGAGAACCGCAGGAGCAGAGCCTGTGGGCCGGATGGTGCAGAAACGTGAGGGAATTCACCCGGGGACTTATATCGGAAAGGGTAAAATTGATGAATTGCGGGATTTGATCTGGGAGACGGGAGCAGATACCGTGGTGTGTGATGATGAGTTGTCTCCGGCACAGTTCAATAACTTGCAGGAAGAATTGCAGTGCAAAGTCATTGACCGTACGGTTATGATCTTGGATATTTTTGCAGCCCATGCCAGCACAAGCGAGGGAAAATTACAGGTGGAACTGGCGCAGCTTCGCTATCGCGCTTCACGATTGACGGGACTTGGTAAATCCCTTTCCCGAATCGGTGGTGGTGCCGCAGGAAGCACGGGAGGAATTGGTACGAGAGGTCCCGGAGAGAAAAAACTGGAGATGGATCGTCGATTGATACGAGATCGTATTTCTATGCTCAATCGTCAGTTGAAAAATATGGTGGCAACCCGAGAAACCATGCGCAAGCAACGACGTAATAGCGCGGTAAAAGTTGCGGCAATCGTGGGGTATACCAATGCAGGAAAATCCACGCTTCTTAACACATTGACCCAGGCAGAGGTGTTGGAGGAAGACATGCTATTTGCTACGTTGGATCCGACCACTAGAAGCTATGAGTTGGAAAATGGACAGAAGGTATTGTTTACGGACACCGTTGGATTTATCAACAAACTTCCGCATCATTTGATTCGGGCATTTCGTAGTACGTTGGAGGAAGCAAAATATGCCGATATGATTCTTCATGTGGTGGATTGTTCCGATGAAAATTATGAAATGCACATGAAAGTCGTATACGATACCCTGAAAGAACTGGAGGTTCAGGACAAGCCTGTTCTGACAGTGTTTAATAAGATAGACCGCTTGACGGAGGAGAATTCAGGCGAGATTTTGCGAGATGCAAATAGCGAAGATGTGGTGAAGATTTCTGCGAAAAAGCGTGTTGGGCTGGAAGAATTACTGGAAAAGATGGAGAAGATACTCAATGCGGGATTTGTTCGTATCGAGAAGACATTTTCTTATCAAGAAGCAGGTAAAATCCAGCTTATCCGTAAGTATGGCAATCTAGAAACCGAAGAGTACCGCGATGATGGAATCTTTGTGGAGGCGGCGATTCCAGCGGAATATGTGAATCAAGTACTGTAACTATTTGCCCCCTTTTCATGATCATGAGCATTTAAGCTTTGTAAAAGCGAATGAGCACTCGGTAAGGGTGCGAAAATGCGAATGAAGAGGGGCAAGGGGCTGATACGCGTGACCAAAATGGAGAAACCAATGAAGATAAATATGATCGTAGCAGTGGATGAGGCGTGGGGAATTGGATATGAAAATCAACTTCTGTTTCACATCAAGGAGGACATGAAGCAGTTCAAGGAAAAGACTATAGGAAATGTGGTGGTAATGGGGCGAAAAACCCTGGAGAGTCTGCCTGGTGGAAAACCACTGCCAGCAAGGACCAATATCGTGTTGACCAAAGTCCACGCAGATGAATTGCGTTCCATGGAAGACCTTTTGGTGGCAACTGACTTGGAGGAAGTGTGGCAGTTGGCAAACGGCACGGATAAGGACATTTATGTCATTGGTGGAGAACAGATTTACAAGACATTTCTACCTTATGCAGAGCGGATTTATCTGACAAAAGTGCATGACACGAAAAAAGCCGATGCTTATTTCCCCAATGTGGAAGTGGATGAGGAGTGGGAAATGGTTTGGGAAAGCGACAAAAAGCGAGAGGGAGAAACTTCCTTTTCTTTTCAGATATTTGAGTCACGGAGAGGGTAGGATAATCTTACCTTTTCCTTGACTTTTTTGCTTCCTTATAGTACCTTTTTTAGTAGGGAAATTATACAAGAATAGGAGAGCGACTATGAAGATAAAATTATCCAATTATGTAGCGCAGTTTTTGGTAGAGCACGACATCGATACGGTGTTTACCGTAACCGGTGGTGGTGCCATGCATTTGAATGACGGTTTGGGACATCAGGAAGGGCTTCATTGTGTATACCAGCATCACGAGCAGGCATGTGCCATCGCAGGTGAGGCGTATGCACGTATGCATAATAAAATTGGTGCGGTATGTGTAACCACAGGACCAGGTGGAACCAATGCCATCACAGGAGTGGTTGGTGGATGGTTGGATTCCATTCCGATGCTGGTTCTTTCGGGACAGGTTCGTTATGATACCACAGCTAGAAGCACAGGACTGAATATCCGTGCTATGGGAGACCAGGAGTTCGACATTTGTAAAGCCGTTGACAGTATGACAAAATACTGCCAGATGGTCATTGATCCATTGGATATCAAGTATTGTTTAGAGAAGGCGTTGTACCTGGCACAGACGGGAAGACCGGGACCTTGTTGGTTGGACATTCCGGTAAATGTGCAGGGAGCGTTTATTGAGACCGATGACCTTCGTTCCTTTGATCCAGCGGAGTGTGCGGACGAGGTGCCTGTAAAACCGACAGAGGAAACCATTGAAGCCATTATTGAAAAAATCAAAGAGGCAAAACGCCCAGTAATCAATGCGGGAAATGGTATCCGTCTTGGAAAGGCGTATCCAGAGTTTTGTGAATTGGTAGAGAAGTTAAATATCCCAGTTGTAACTGGTTGGAACAGCATTGACCTTATCGCGGATGAGCACCCTCTTTATGTAGGACGTGGCGGTATCATGGGTGACCGTGCTGGTAACTTTGCTATTCAGAACAGTGACCTGGTATTGTCTCTGGGAAGTCGTCTAAGCATTCGTCAGGTGGGATACAACTTTGAAACATGGGCAAGAGAAGCATATACCATTGTTGTAGACGTGGATGGTGAGGAATTGAAGAAACCAACAATCCATGTGGATATGCCTATTTGCGCTGATGTGAAAGACGTTATGCAGATGATGAATGAAAAGTTGGGAGATACGAAGTTAGATACGGATTCTTTCTGGTTGGAGAAATGTGCACATTGGAAAGAGGCATTCCCTGTTGTATTGCCAAAGCACTATGAGCAGAAGGGCCTTGCCAATGTATATGCTTTTATCAAAGAAGTGAGCAAAGTTCTTCCAGAAGATTATGTAACGGTAGTAGGAAATGGTTCTGCCTGCGTAGTAGGTAGTCATGGATACGAGATTAAGAAGGGACAGCGTTTTATCATTAACTCTGCCATCGCATCCATGGGATACGACTTGCCAGCGGCTATCGGTGCCTGTGTGGCAGAAGGTGGAAAAGAGCTTGTTTGTCTCAGTGGTGATGGAAGTATCCAGATGAATCTTCAGGAGCTTCAGACCATTAAGACCAACAAATTGCCGATTAAAATATTTGTCATTAATAACAATGGATATCACTCCATTCGTCAGACTCAGACGAATTTCTTTGGTGAGCCATACGTGGGAATTGGTCCTCAGAGTAACGACCTTGAGTTCCCAGATATGAAAAAGATTGCGTATGCGTACGACTATCCATTTTTCCGTTGTGAGAGCAATGATACTTTGGCGGAGACCATTGAGCAAGTATTTGCTACAGAAGGCGCAGTAATTTGCGAGATTATGGTTAACATTGAACAGAATTTTGAGCCAAAGTCAGCGACAAAACGTCTGGAGGACGGAACATTGGTATCTCCACCATTGGAGGATCTTGCACCATTCTTGGATCGTGAGACATTCTTGGCAGAGATGATTATTGATCCAATTCCAGAGGTGTAAATGTGAAAAATCACACAGATGTGCTGATTTTTCACATGGCTATTTGTGCCGAAGCGCCACAAATAGCATTTGATCACAGAGACAAAACAGCCTTCGCTGATTTTGTCTCGTGGTTCCTACGCTGCGCTTCGGAATGGAGATTCATATGAAGAGTGCAATAATAACAGGTTCTTCTGGGATGCTGGGCCAAGCGTTGATACGCTTACTGGTGGAGAAGAACGTGGAAGTGTATGCAGTAGTTCGAGCAGGTTCCGAGCAAAATGCCAAAATGCTTCGACATGACCAGGTACATTTGGTGGAATGTGATCTGACGGAATTAGACAGACTTCCTAGTCTTGTGCCAGAAGGCTGTGATGCATTTTTCCATTTTGGATGGACGGGAACCTATGGACAGACCCGCAACAATTATTATGGACAGTTGGACAATGTTCGCTATACCATTGATGCAGTGGAAGCGGCGAAGGAACTTGGGTGCCAGGTGTTTTTAGGAGCAGGGTCTCAAGCGGAGTTCGGAAGAGTTCCAGATGGTGTGAAGTTGCATGGCGGTTTGAAAGCGGAGCCAGAGACAGGGTACGGTATCGCAAAGCTTAGTGCCGGACAGATGAGTCGTGCGCTATGCAAAGAGTATGGTATTCGTCATATCTGGACACGGATTCTTAGTGTGTATGGTCCGGGAGATAAGGATCGTACCATGGTAATGTCAGGTATCTGTTCCATGCTTCGTGGCGAGGTGCCAAAGTACACGAAGGGCGAGCAGATCTGGGACTATCTTTACTGCGATGATGCGGCAGAGGCCTTTTATCTGGCCGCAGAAAAGGGAAAAGATGGCGCCGTATACTGTGTCGGAAGTGGAAAGGAGCGCATGCTCAAAGAGTACATTCAGGACATTGGTGAGGTGATCTGCCCGGGAGAAGAGATTCGATTTGGCGATGTGCCATATTATGATAAGCAGGTCATGTATCTGTGTGCGGACATCTCGGATCTTACACAAGATACCGGCTTTGAGCCAAAGATGCCTTTTATCGAAGGGGTACGCCGAACAGTGGAATGGCGTAAGGCTCAGGAGTCCTAAATAGTTACAGTTAATAGTAAGTCGTTTACGGGAGACTATCCCGCAAGCATAATGCACCCCAGCCGATGCTTTGGCTGGGGTAATTTGTTTCAAAGGGAAGAGGGCTTGCTCCGCGTTGGAGGTACGCCTTTACTTTTTGTCCGTAAAGATAGGGATCTGCCCCATTTACAATGCCATATTCCATGAGAAGGGCGGCACTTCCGGTGACAAAGGGAGTTGCCATGGAAGTTCCCGTATTGGCGGTGTATCCCCCACCGGGAGCGGTGCTGATGATATCTACGCCAGGGGCTGCGATGTCTGGCTTTGGTAAGGAAAGTCCCGTATATCCTTGCCCGGAAAAGGAGGCTAGGGTATCGGTGTTGCTATTGTAAGCGGCCACCGTGATTGGTCGCGAAGCGGTGGACGGAATGGTTAGGGTGGTTTGTTCAGATGGTACCAAGAAGCGGGTGGAAGGATTAATGGTGTTGGCAGAAGGAAGCCAAAGATCATAGTTACCATTTACGATGCGGGACGGAATAAGTTGTAATTTCCAGATACCGGATTGTATGTAGGAGCGACTGGAAACGGGCAGAAACTGTAGATAGATTTCCTGGGAGACGCTGTAGGGAGAAGGATCGCCAAAGTACCATAGAAGTTGGGTGTTATCCAGAATATCGCGATAGACACCGAGGGCTTGTTCCGTTAACATCACGGATTCGCCCGATGGAGATAGAAGGCGAACGTCAAAGGAATCCACATAGTTTTTCCAAAGTTGCAGAGTTAGAGAAGTTTCATTTTCCGATACTGCAAACTCAATCTGTGTGGTGGTTCCCTGGCTGAGACGCCCAGAGGCATGGCGACCTTTGTTGCCTTCGTTGCCACTGCCAATGGCAATGGTAGTTCGTCCGAGAGAGGAAATGTTATCGATGAAGGTTTCTAAAAGGGAGGTTCCATCGTGGCTTCCGTAGCTATTGCCAAAACTGAGGTTTAGAGCAAGAGGGCGCCCTAGATCGATGGCTTTTTGGATGCAGTAATTCACTGCCAACATAAGTTCCGTAGTACGGGGAAAGGCATCGGGGAAGACGTTGCCAAGTTTAACGATGAGAAGCTCCGATTCCGTTGCTACTCCCCGCTGTCTGCCTCCGCTTGCCCGTCCATTTCCGGCGGCAATCCCCGCCACGTGAGTACCGTGTCCCGACACGTCCCGGCTGGGAAAGGTTCGATCGTTTTCTGTGAGAGCCTGATTAATCTCTTCCCTTGTGAAGATTCTACCACGGTTATAAAAAGATTCGGTTTCTTCTGGGATCGTCTGGTCCCACAGTTCTATGATGCGGGTGGTACCGTCTTCGTTTTGAAAGTCAGGGTGAAAAATGTCGATGCCACTATCGATGATGCCCACAAGGACCCCTTTCCCTGAGAGGGAGAAAGGAGAATTTTGGACATTTGTAATACAGGCTGCGGTGCGAGCTTCAGACAAAGATAAAATCAGGTTTTTCGGTTTTTCGATATACTCCACTTGAGGAAGTGCAGAAAAGGCATCAATCTGATCTTCGGGAATTGAGACAATTGCATAACCACCATATAGAGGAATGAACTGAATGCTCTCTGGAAGCTTGAGTTCGCCAGAGTATCGTATGATAAGTTCCCAACGTCTGGTAGTAGTGTCAAAACCCGTTGCTAGGTCAAGACTATTGCTACGCTGAGAATCGGTGAGATCCAAAGAAAGGGAAAGTTCGGGCTCGAGCTTTTGATCAGTCATTTTTGAGGGCCTCCTGTTCATATGCCTTTCGGAGTTTTTCTAACGCCTTCTTTTCAATGCGACTGACATAGCTTCGACTGATGCCATATTTTGCCGCAATTTCTCGCTGAGTCACTTCTTTTTTTTCTCTTAGGTGTTGGTTATGTGGAAGCCCATATCGTAGGCGGATAATTTCTTTTTCGCGATCGGTGAGAGATGTTTCCACATACCGATATAATTTTTTTACATTTTCCTCCGTTTCCATGCGTTCCGCAATATCTTCGTCGCTGGTTTCCAAAAGGTCTAATAGATTAATGGTGTTTCCTTCCCCATCTCCACCGCTGATGGGCTCATATAGATACACTTCTTTTGCTTGTTTTTTTGCACTTCGAAAGGTCATTAGTAGCTCATTGTCAATGCAACGGGAAGCATAAGTGGCAAGTCGAACGCCTTTTGTGTGGTTGTAACTGTCCACCGCCTTAATGAGTCCGATGGTGCCAATGGAGATAAGGTCTTCTTGGCTATGGTCACTATTGTTATATTTTTTTACGAGATATGCCACAAGTCTGAGATTTCTTTCGATCAAAATCCTCCGTGCCTCTTTGTCACCGTTCTCATGACGGCGTATATATTCATCTTCTTCTTTCGCAGATAGGGGGTGGGGAAATGATTGCACAGACGACACCTCAGAAACATACGTTAATGATAGTGTATGAAAGGGAAAAGAAAATTGTGCCTGTCAGAAAGAAAAATAAGGGCTAAGGATCATAAAACCGAGTTCATCATCCTTAGCCCAAAAGAATAATCAAAAAATGTTACATAGGGAGCTCTTCTTCGATCTGTTCATTTACATAGTCACGAATTTCAGTGCTATCTGTCGGCATACGGCATCCCACGATGTGTGTGCCGTGGTCGTTGGTAGAACGGATAATTGTTGCTGTTAATGGATTGACACCCAAGAAATCTAAATCCGGAATGGAAATAGCAATTGGCTGTCCGATGGAATTACTAAATTCATCGTCGGTGCATGCAAAGGCAAATCCACCAGCGGAAAGATTTATCATTGTTCCGTGGAAGGTTGCACTATTGGATAGCATGCGGATTTCACAAAAACTTTCCAATGACAATCGAGGATATTTTCTTCGATTCAGTACCTTTGGATTGGTTGTGATGATCAATTTATAACAACGTTCGTCATAATGTTTTGCTTTTGTGATTTGAATGTCTTGCCAAGTGTATACTGCGTTGTTTACAGTTACGTGAATGGTATAGGTTTGCTTGGATTTCAGGTTGCCTAAGTAGGATTCCAAGTCTTCAGAAGGTTTCACAAGTATGCCGTCTTCAAGAACCTCCATAATGGATACCAAGCATCCGGCGTCATCTGAATTTGCTTGATCGGAAGCAATAACATATAGGGTCATATCCTTATTGATATCGGATACTCCCATAAATCCCCCTTCACCCAATTCCTCAACCAATTTTTCAACGATATTTTCAATATCATTTACATTGCGTGAGGATTCTGCATATTTGCTTAGCATTGTTTTGGTTGTAGTTTCAGAACCATCTACGCTTTCGGTCATGGTTGCCATGATATCTTTTACTTGTTTCATGTTGTCTACCATGATTTTATTGGAATCGTCTACTCGCTGAACGGCAGTATCCACTGTCTGGAGTTCCGCCTCAAGTTGTTGAGAATGTTCTGCGATGATTCCTACGCTGTCATTTAC
>JAZNJZ010000087.1:0-18575 GCA_045578325.1 Eubacterium sp. | reverse complement strand
AGAAGGAAATTATAAATGGGAAGGTCGTTTCAATCAGGGCGTTGTCAGCTTGAACCTTCCACAGATTGGAATTATGGCAAAAGGAAATATGGAATACTTCTGGCAGTTGTTGGAAGAGAGATTGTCTCTTTGTTTTGAGGCATTGATGTGTCGTCATCATTCTTTGGAAGGTGTAACGTCGGATGTAAGTCCAATTCATTGGCAGTATGGTGCCATTGCCAGACTGAAGAAAGGTGAGACAATCGATAAATTATTGCATGATGGATATTCTACCATTTCCCTTGGTTATATCGGTTTGTATGAAGTAACCAAACTAATGACAGGTGAAAGTCATACAACGGAAAAAGGATTGGAGTTTGCGCTTCGTGTTATGAAACGTTTGCGTCGTGCAACAGATACGTGGAAAGAAGAAACCGGACTTGGATTTGGTCTTTATGGAACACCAGCAGAGTCTCTTTGCTATCGTTTCGCAGAGATTGATAAGAGTCGTTTTGGTTCGATCGAAGACATAACCGATAAAGGATACTATACCAATTCCTATCACGTAGATGTTCGTGAGAAGATTGATGCCTTTACCAAGTTTAACTTTGAAAGTCAATTTCAGACGATTTCATCTGGTGGTGCTATTTCGTATGTTGAGATTCCAAACTTGCAACATAACCTACCAGCATTAGAGGAAATTGTGAAGTTTATCTATGATAATATTCAGTATGCGGAGTTTAATACAAAGTCGGATTATTGTCATGTGTGCGGCTTCGATGGTGAGATCATCATAAATGATAAATTGGGCTGGGAATGTCCAAATTGTGGAAACAATGATCACAATAAAATGAATGTAACAAGAAGAACATGCGGATATCTCGGAGAGAATTTCTGGAATGTCGGCAAGACAAAGGAGATTAATTCACGAGTGCTGCATATTTAACAAGAGAAAAGGGGTTCAGATGTGAATTATGCAGATATAAAGCAGTATGATGTGGCAAATGGACTCGGTGTACGTGTGTCTGTGTTTGTCAGTGGTTGCACCCATCATTGCAAAAATTGCTTTAATCCAGAAACCTGGGATTTCGATTTTGGAAAACCATTTACACAAAATGAGATAGACAAGATTTTGGAGTATTTGAAGCCGGATTATGTGGCGGGGTTGTCTGTTTTGGGAGGGGAACCTTTTGAACCAGCAAATCAAGAAGGATTACTACCTTTGTTGCGGGCAACAAAAGAAACTTATCCGGAAAAAGATATCTGGTGTTATAGTGGATATGTGTTTGATGAGCAGATTCTGGGCGAAATGTGCCAAGAATCCGAGATAACCAAAGAAATGCTTCAATATATTGATATTTTGGTGGATGGGCGTTTTGAGGTGGATAAGAAAAATCTCAAGTTACGTTTCCGTGGTTCTGAAAACCAGAGGATTATCGATGTAAAACAGTCCTTGGCTTGTGGAAAAGTAGTTCGTTGGGCCCATGAAAATGAACGATGATAACAATAAATGAAAAGGAATAAGAACGATGATTAATACAACAAAGGTAGCGTTTACAAAGTTGGACGAGAAGGCGCATGTGCCTGTATATGGAACCGAGTTTGCTGCGGGGGCAGATTTGTATGCTTGCATGGATGAGGCGGTAACCATTGCGGCAGGAGAAACGGCGTTTATCCATACGGGAATTGCCATGGCGATTCCAACAGGGCTAGTAGGATTAATCTATGCTAGAAGTGGTCTTGCTTGTAAAAAAGGATTGGCACCAGCCAATAAAGTTGGTGTGATTGATTCGGATTACCGTGGTGAAATTATGGTGGCACTCCACAATCATTCTCAGGAAGATATTGTAGTAGAGAGTGGTGAACGAGTGGCGCAGATGGTGATTGCACCGTATGTGTTTGCAGATTATGAGGAAGTAGCGAGTCTGGATGAGACACGGCGCGGAGAAGGTGGATTTGGTTCCACGGGAGCGAAGTAGCATTATTGATAAAAATTGGTCAATACAATACAGATTTTCTTCTTGACAATTTATGGGAAGATTTGTTATAGTAAAGATACCTTGTGAGGGAGTAGTTTGCACAATGGTTATGATTGTGTGATATGTCAACACACTGTCCGAGATGTTCGGTCTGGCATATCTTAATGAATGAGACTCACGTAGGGCATTTTTATAAATGCTCTACGTGGGTCTTTTTGTATAAGAAAAGAGAAAAGGAGGAAGGGTATGTTTTTAGAAATCTGTGATTTGAAAAAGAGTTTTGGAAATGAAGGGAATCGAAATGAAGTGTTGAAGGGGATTTCATTTTCGGTGGAAAAAGGAGATATCTGTGTGTTGTTGGGGCCATCTGGTTCTGGAAAATCAACGTTGTTAAATATTATCGGTGGAATCGATGACGCGGATAGTGGCTATGTGGCAATCGCCGGAGAGAAGATGGCAAATATGAACGAAAAAGAGCTGACTAGATATCGAAGAGTTCATTTGGGATATATTTTCCAGATGTACAATCTGATTCCTAATCTCAATGTTAAGGAAAATATTGAGGTGGGGGCGTATCTTAGCGATTCGCCATTGGAGATCGATGATTTGCTTAAGACGTTAGGCTTGTACGAACATCGTCATAAATTGCCGAACCAGTTATCTGGTGGTCAGCAGCAAAGAACTGCCATTGGACGTGCTATCGTTAAAAATCCAGATATATTACTTTGCGATGAACCGACAGGAGCGTTAGATTATAACACATCAAAGGACATTTTAAAGTTAATCGAAGAAGTAAATCAGAAATATGGAAATACGGTGATTATGGTAACGCATAATGATGCCATTAAAAATATGGCAGATCGTGTGATCAGCCTGCGAGATGGGCAGATTCGAAGAGATTATCAAAATCAGGAGAAGATACCGGCAGCGGAGCTGAATTGGTAGAGAAAGAACACGGAAAGGGAGATAAAGTATGATAAATCCATTGACAAAACGGTTGCCTAGAGAGCTGCGTAAAGACTTTGGAAAATACATGGTTATTTTCTTGTTTATGACTTTGACCATCGGATTTATATCAGGGTTTCTTGTGGCAGGCGGCAGTATGATGCAGGCTTATGAGGAAAGTTTTGAGAAATATGATATTGAAGATGGGCATTTTGTGCTAGATAGCAAAATGAAGGGATTTCAGGTAGAACGTCTGGAAAAAAGCGGTGTGAAGCTATATGAGGACTTTTATAAAGAAGAAGAAGCAGATCATGATCAAGATGGTACGATGGATAGTACCATTCGGATTTATCGTGGGAGAGATAAAAACAACAAATTGTGTCTTATGGAGGGAAGGCTTCCGGAAAATGACAATGAGATGGTAGTGGACCGAATGTTTGCAGATAACAATAGCTTGAAACCGGGAGATACTATAGAAGTTGAGGGGAACAAAATAATAATCAGTGGTCTGGTGGCATTCTCGGATTATAGTGCATTGTTCTCTAACAACAATGATAGCATGTTTGATGCAACCAAGTTTGGTGTTGTAATGACCACAAAGCAGGGCTATGAATTGTATCCAGAAGTCCATGAGCAGTATGCGTATTCTTGGAAATACGATATTCCTCCTCAAAACGACGCGGAGGAAAAGGAACAAGCGGAGAAATTCATGGAGAAGCTGGTAAAAGAGATTTCTTCTTCGGGACTCGAGTTACAGTCCGTGGTTCCAAGATATGCCAATCAAGCAATTCAATTCGCGGGAAATGACATGGGAAAAGATCGTACCATGATGATTGTATTGTTATATATACTAATTGTGATTATGGCATTTGTATTTTCCGTTACAATTAAAAATACCATTGTTAGCGAAGCGGCTGTTATTGGTACACTTCGAGCTTCCGGTTATAGTAAAGCTGAAATTTTGCGACACTATTTAGCTGTGCCAATGATTGTGACGTTGTTGGCTGCTTTGGTAGGAAATATATTGGGCTACACGTATTTCAAGAATGTAGTTGCCAATATGTATTACGGTACATATAGTTTGCCAACATATGTGACAATTTGGAATGCAGAAGCATTTTTCTGGACAACAGTAATTCCCATTTTACTTATGTTGATTACCAATGTGGTTTCCTTGGTGCAAGTGTTACGGTTTTCGCCGTTGAAATTTTTGAGAAGAGATTTGCAACGTTCTCAAAGGAAAAAGGCAGTGCGATTGCCCGCATTTTCGTTTTTTGCTCGCTTTCGCTTACGGATTATAATACAGAATCGTTCTAGTTATGTTACGTTGTTTGTGGGACTTGTATTTGCCAGCGTGTTGCTGTTGCTTGGAATGATGATGCCGCCCCTCTTTAAACATTATGAGGAGGAGGTTCGGAAGGATATGTTGGCAAAGTACCAATATGTACTGACATATCCGGTGGAAACAAGGCTAGAAACCGCGGAGAAATATTGCATGACCAGTTTGAATTACCAAGGAAAGAGTCGAGATGAAGATATCAATATATATGGTATCGAGGAGAACAGTCGTTATGTGGATGAGAAAATGCCGCAGGAAGGGGTGTGTATCTCTGCTGGCTATGCGGAAAAGTATCAGATTGAAGTAGGTGACACCGTCACATTGAAGGATACATACGAGGAAAAGGAATATTCCTTCCAAGTGAAAAAAATTATGAAGTATTCTGTGGGCTTAGCAATGTTTATGAGTCGGGATGCATTCAACGAAACATTTCAGGTGGACATGGGATTATTTGATGTTGCGTTATCCGATCCAACCTTGTTTTTGAAAAATACCTTATCTCCAGAAAAAGCCGACTATTTTACAGGATATTTTTCAGATGAAGAGATTACGGACATCAAGGAAGAGTACATACAAACATGTATGACAGAGGAGGATTTAACAAAGATATCTAGACAGATGGAGGTGTCCATGGGAACCATATTTGATATGGTAAATGTTTTTGCGATAATCATGGTTGCATTACTCATTTATCTTTTGACAAAATTGATTTTGGAAAAGAATAGCAATTCTATTTCTATGGTTAAGATTTTGGGGTACGAAAACAAAGAGATTGCACGACTTTATCTTGTGGCTACCACATGGGTTGTTGTATTTTCCATGGGCTTTGGGCTTTTTATAGCTACGCTAGTTATTCGGGCCATTTATCGGGTGCTTATGATGGGGTTCAATGGGTGGCTGGATTTATATATTGCACCAGAAAAGTTTCCTCAGATGTTCCTGATGGTAATGTTGGCATATGGAGTGGTGGCATTTGTGCAATTTCGTAGAATTCGGAAAATTCCAATGGATGAAGCGCTGAAAAATGTTGAATAGAAAGATTGAGAAAGGGTGAAAAAAATGAAGAAGAAAGATTATATTGTACGGGTGGGAAAAGTTGTGGTATCTGGTGTGTTGATTGTAAGTCTTGTGTTGGGGAATGGTGCATTTATGCAGGCAGAGAAGAAGACGCGAGAAGAATCCGTGTATGTCAATGCGGATTCTTCTGGAAAACCTTTGGAAATGACCATTACGGAAAAGGTTGTCGATTCGAACACCAATGAGATTTTAGAAAAGAACACATATGAAGGTGAGGATGAGATGAAATTGCCTGTAGATGTGGAAATTTCATATAAATTAGAGGGTCGTGACATTGCACCAGAAGAGTTGGCTGGGAAGAGTGGAAAAGTAAGCATTACGGTATCTTACACCAATCGTTCCCAGGTGGAAAAGAGAATAAACGGAAAGAAAGAAGAACTGCATACGCCATTTTTGATGGCAACCATTCTTGTGTTACCTGCGGAATATTTCACGAATGTAAAAATAAACAATGGTAAAGTGATGGATCAAGAGGGAAATTATATGATTCTTGGTTATGGGCTTCCAGGAATTGCGGATAGCTTGAATATCAAGGATGCAGAATTGCGAGAGGAGCTTCCGGAAGAGTTTACTATTACCGCGGAGACCACCAAGTTTGAAATGGATAATACATTTACTTATGCAAGTGCTGAGTTTTTTGCGGACTTTGATCTGGATGACAATTCCATCTTTGATGATGTGGAAGAGGGAATTGATAGATTGACGGATTCCTCGGAGGAATTAGTAAAAGGTTCAAAGAAAATTTCGGATTCTGTTCATGCTTTTCGGAAACGCTTTGCTCAGTATGCCAAAGGAGAGAAAGGACTCAATCAAGGAATCAAAAAGTTTGCAAAGGGCGGAAAGACGTTACAAAAGGGAATTAAGGAATATGTATCGGGTACCAATTCACTTGTGGCAGGGATGCAGTCGTATGTTACATCAACAAAACAGATTACAGATGGTGCACAGGCGCTCTACAGTGGGATGAAGGACTTGCCGGAAAAATATACAACATTTTCCACGGGATTAAAAAATTACACGACAAGTGTAGATGCTTTGGCGAGGGAAGAGACCGGAAATGCTATGAAAAATGGTGCGTCTTCTGTGGCTGCGGGGATTGGCTCTGTAAATGCAAGTTTGACTGCATTGGAGGGGAGTTTTGATTCCTATGCGACAACCATTGCCACCATCCGTGAACAGGCAAATGCATGTACAGATGAAACCCAGAAACGGGCACTTTTGGCTTGTGCGGATGAATTGGAGTCGTTATCGGAAAGCCAGAAGGCAACGGTGACAGCATTAAAAACGGCTACGGATGGTAGGAGTGATTTGCAATCGGGAGCAAATCGACTTTCGACAGGAGTGTCCCAAATGGTGGATGGAATACAGGCAGTGTCGGCGGGTTCCCAGACATTACGTAGTGCAGATGAACAGATGGCAACAGGAATTTCTGCACTCGTGGAGAATGGGAAAAAATTGAGTGACGGGGGCAGTCAGTTAAGCCAGAACAACGAAAAACTATTAGGGGGTGCAAAGCGCATTAAAAAGGCAGGAAAATCTATGAAATCCGGTGGTGCTAATCTTGTGAAGGGAATGAATCAATTAAAAACGGGAAGCAATTCTTTTCATGAAGCAACGGAGAAGGTCTCGGATGGTGTTGTGTTGTTGGATAAAGGAACAACTGGTCTGGCACAAGGAATGAAGCAGTTTGATAAGGAAGGGATTCAGGAGATTGAAAAGATGTATCAAGAGGATTTTCTTGGAATGAAGCATCGATTATCAGCCCTGATTGACTGTGCTAAAGAGTACAATGAGTATTCGGGAAATGAAGAAGAGTTGGAGGGGGGCGTTCGTTTTATTATTGAAACCGAAGGGGTAAAAGGACGGTAATGAAAAGAGCATTGTAAATCCGATACTTGGTGTGTTACAATAGTTTCAGTAAAATTATTAGTAAGGACAGGTACCATGAATTATAATGACAGCATTCGCAGGATTAAAGGCGTAGGAGAGAAGGCGGAGAAAGCCTTTCACAAACTAAATATATGGGAAGTGGGCGATCTTTTGGAACATTATCCGAGGGATTATGATGAGTTTCACGATTTGGTTCCCATACGAGAGTTAAAAGAAGGCGCTGTGATGGCAATCGAAGGAGTACTTCGCAGAAAACCTTCGGTGAAAAATACGTCTCGTCTGAAGATCATTACGGCATTTGTTGAAGATGAGACCGGTGTGGTGCAAGTGACATGGTTCAATATGCCGTTTCTTGTTAGTCGTTTGAAAATGGGGACGCGATATATTTTGCGAGGACGTGTGGGAATCCGCAATGGAAAATATGTGTTAGAGCAACCGCAGATGTTTTCCAAGAATGAATTTTATAAAAAAGTGGGAAAAATGCTGCCGATTTATCCATTGACAGCGGGACTTACCAATCATCAGATGACCAAAGCGGTGACAGCGGCGGTGTCTCAGTGTGAGGGAGTGGTGGAGTTTTTACCTGCGGAGATTCGAACGAGACACAATCTCATTGGTTATCGAAAAGCGGTGCAGGACATTCATTTTCCGAAAAACAGAGTGGAGTATATGAAGGCACGAAGACGTCTTGCCTTTGATGAGTTGTTTTTGTATCAGGCGGCGCTCCAAGCCATTCGTCTCCAGAATTATCACGAAAGTAGCCATGTGATGGAGGAGAAAGAGGAAGTGGAAGCATTTCAGGAGAGTCTTCCTTTTTCCTTGACGGGTGCCCAAGTAAAGGTGTATCAGGAAATCGTGGGAGACATGACCAGTGGAAATGTGATGAATCGCCTGGTGCAAGGAGATGTTGGCTCTGGTAAAACGGTGGTGGCAGTGCTTGCACTTTATCTTGCAGTATGCAACGGGAAGCAAGGAGCCTTTATGGTTCCGACAGAAGTATTGGCAACACAACACTACGAATCTTTGAAAAAAATGCTGGGAGAACGAGGGGTGCGTGTGGGACTTTTGACGGGGTCTCTAACTGCAAA
The DNA here is from genome assembly GCA_045578325.1 of Eubacterium sp. Classification (GTDB taxonomy): domain Bacteria; phylum Bacillota; class Clostridia; order Lachnospirales; family Lachnospiraceae; genus Eubacterium_F. The sequence goes on along the minus strand of JAZNJZ010000087.1, from coordinate 10,278 downwards.
ACAAAAGCGGGAAGGAAAGGAAAAACTTGCTGCCGGGGAGTGGGATATTGTGGTGGGAACTCATGCCATATTGCAGGACAATGTTGAGTTTCAGTCCTTGGCATTGGTTATTACCGATGAGCAACATCGTTTTGGTGTGCGACAAAGGGAGACACTGTCGGAAAAGGGAAATGCTCCACATGTGTTGGCCATGAGTGCGACACCGATACCACGAACACTGGCACTAGTGCTTTATGGTGACATGGATCTGTCCATTATGGATGAGCGTCCAGCGAACCGTCTTCCTATCAAAAACTGTGTGGTGGGGCCAGAATATCGCCCCAATGCTTATCGGTTTATGAAGGAGCAGATTGAACAGGGACATCAGATTTATATTATTTGTCCGATGGTGGATGAAAGTGAAGAAATGGAGTTGGAAAATGTAACCATTTACTCGGAGCAGCTGCGAGAAATGTTTCAAGGTCAGGCAGTGGTGGAGGGGCTTCATGGAAAGATGAAACCAAAGGAAAAAAATGATGTCATGGAGCGGTTTGCGTCAGGTGCCACCGACATTCTTGTATCCACAACGGTTATTGAAGTAGGAATTGATGTGCCAAATGCAACGGTAATGATGATTGAAAATGCAGAGCGATTTGGGCTTGCGCAACTTCATCAGTTACGTGGACGAGTAGGACGTGGAGCGGCTCAGTCGTATTGTATTTTGATGTACGGAAAGGATTCCAAAGAAGCAAAAGAACGCCTTGGTATTTTGGCGGGGTCCAATGACGGATTTCACATTGCCAGGGAGGATTTGAAGTTACGTGGTCAGGGAGATTTCTTTGGTGTGATGCAAAGTGGGGACAAGTTGTTCAAATTAGCAGATATATATGAAGATGCCCTCCTGCTTACTGCGGCAAATGAAGAAGCAAGAGCATACGAGTTTGATGAGATTAGTCGCTTTTATGCAAAAAACCGAAGGTTGCGTGAAAAGTTGGATCATTATATGGGGAAGGTGTCATTATAACTTTCCATAGAAAGTGGTTGAAAAAAGACGTAATTTGTTATACAATAGTAGAAAAATGGAAAAGGTGAGGAACGATTATGCGCGTGATTGCGGGAAAGGCGAGACGATTGCCGTTGATTACACCAGAGGGAAAAGATACCAGACCAACCACCGATCGAATTAAGGAAACGTTATTTAATATTATCCAGGACGATGTGCCAGAATGTATGTTTCTTGATTTGTTCAGTGGAAGTGGGGCAATTGGAATTGAGGCATTGAGTCGCGGAGCGAAAAAGGCGTATCTAGTTGAGTTTGGAAAGGAACCGCTTCGTTGTATAAAAGCGAACTTGACAAAGACAAAATTAACAGAGGATGCGGTTGTTCTTCCGGTTGAGGTGACCTATGCGATATCAAAGTTAGAGAAAATGGGACAAGTATTTGATATCATATATGCAGATCCGCCATATCAAAAGGAGTTTGAACCTAAGATTTTAGATTTATTATCCCGTTCTAATATAGTAAAAGAAGATACCATTGTAATATTGGAGTCTGCCCTTGAGACACCAGTGGATTATGTGGACGAGAATTTTTATGAGATTGTTAGAATAAAGGAATATAAGACGAACAAACACGTTTTTTTACGAGTGAGATAAGGAAAAGATAGAAAGGAAATTAATACTTATGAACCCTTCAAGAATTGAGAGAGCCATCGATGAGATTTATGAATATGTGGAAAATTGTAGACCGTCCAAATTGTCACCAAATAAAGTGACAGTAGCAAAAGATGAACTGTATGATTTGTTGGATGCACTTCGTATGTGTGCGCCAGATGAGATTAAGCGATATCAGAAGATTATCAATAATCGTGACGAGATTTTGGGTGAGGCACAGGCGCAAGCGCAGCAGATCAAGAGTCAGGCAGAGGAGCAGACAAAACAGTTGCTGGATCAGAATGAGCTGGTGCAGACTGCGTATGCGCAAGCGGAGCAGATTATGCAGCAAGCCCAAGCTCAAGCGGAACAAATCCTGAATCAAGCGATTGCGGAAAGTGAGCAGGTACGAACATCTGCTTTGTATTATACAAGTGATTTGTTGGGAGGAGCTGGACGCAATATTGAGACGGCTCTTCGTGAAATGGAAAGTAAGTCCACAATGCTCATTAGTGCCTTAAAAAAAGATATTGAACTTATCAAGAACAATCGTGCAGAGTTGAAGGCGCAGATTGAAGGTGAGTTGCCAGAGCAAGAAGAGGAAGTGGCAGAACCGTCAATTCCAGAAGAGTCGGAAGAATAATATGGAAAAAAGCAATGCAAAGATACTATTAAGTCCTTTCATTGCGATATAGTGTGACATGGATAATCCTGTTTTTTGTAGTACACTATTGGTTTGCGCGGCGGCAGATAGTCCCCCGAACGTAGTGGTAGCAAGAACCAGGATTATTTTTGTTGTCTCTGAAAACTCACAGGATGCCAACATTGTTGTTCCCGTAGTGATTTCCAAAATGCTACATAAAAACAAACGAAGTCCTGGTGGGAAAAAAGAAAGACGCTGAATGAGAGCTGTAGCGATGGAAAAAAGCATAATATACCCACCGATTTTTAGGAGTAAATGTGCAGAAGCTGAGATTTCATTATCAATTTCTTGCATAAGATTTGGGCTTGGTCTGTGTGTGGAAGTGATTTTGCAGGAGGTGGAAACTTTATTTTTGGGTAAGAAAAGAAGAACAAAAACAAAGCTTCCAAGGAAAGAAGACAAAACCATAAAAGCGAAAAAGAGATAACGTTCACTGGATAATGAGAGAAGTTTGCCTGCAATAAAAAATAGAACAAACATAGGACTTGGATTATTTGTGGCGCCAGCAAGAAAAGTTGCCTGTCGATGAGAAAGAGAGCCTTGTGAATAGAGTTCTCCTGCGATTTTTGCGCCGATGGGATAACCGGATAGAATACCTGCCAGGAAGAGAAAATATTTATAACGAGTTCCTTGGACATAGGTTCTTAGAAGTGCGGTTAGTACAGAAAAAGGAAGCAATGATGGGACGAGAATGGTTGCCCACAAAGTCAACCCGTTTTTGCTTCCTTCGGAGGCGGCCTCTGGGCATAGAAGAAGGAGACCAAGTGAGAAAAAAAGGAAAATAAGCATATCACAATTGCTCCAAAGGATTTCTAAAAGGTATGATGAGAAAGGGAGAATTATGTTTCGTTATAGAATTTATTATTGGGTATTGAAATTTTTGGTGTTGGGTTGTATAATTACTTTGTACGAGTTTTATTTATTAAACAGAAGGAAGGAAATAGAAAATGAAAGTATTAGTAGTCAATTGTGGAAGTTCTACCTTGAAGTATCAGGTAATTGATTCTGAGACAGAGCAGGCACTTGCAGTAGGTATCTGTGAAAGAATTGGAATTGAGGATGGACGTTTGAAACATACTCCAGCTGGCGGAGAGAAAGAGTTAATTCAGAAAGATATGCCAGATCATGCAGTTGCTATTCAGTTGGTATTGGATACATTAATCGATGAGAAATATGGTGTGCTTAAAGATTTGTCTGAAATCGGTGCAATTGGACATCGTGTTGTGCATGGTGGAGAGAAATTTGCTTCTTCTGTACTGATTGATGATAAAGTGTTAGCAGCAATCGAGGAGTGTACTCCATTGGCACCATTGCACAATCCAGCAAACTTGATTGGTATTCGTGCATGTCAGCAGCTTATGCCAAATGTGCCTAACGTAGCTGTGTTTGATACTGCATTCCACCAGACAATGGATCAGGTTGCTTATTTGTATGGTATTCCATATGAGTGTTATACAAAGTACAAAATCCGTCGTTATGGTTTCCATGGTACAAGCCACAAGTTTGTATCTCATCGTGCAGTAGAGTTCTTGGGCTTGGATCCAGAGAACTCCAAAGTGATTGTATGTCACTTGGGTGGTGGCGCTAGTGTTAGTGCTGTTAAAAATGGTAAATCGGTAGATACAAGTATGGGATTCACTCCATTGGAAGGTCTTATCATGGGAACTCGTTGTGGAGACTTGGATCCAGCAATTATTGAATATATGGCGCATACTATGGATAAGTCTTTGGAAGAGGTTATGGAAATCTTGAACAAAGAGTCTGGTATGTTGGGTGTATCGGAACTTTCTAGTGATTTCCGTGACTTGGAAGATGCAGCAAAAGAAGGAAATGAAGCGGCAATTCGTGCAGAGAGTACATTTAACTATCGTGTTGCAAAATACATCGGTGCATATACAGCAGCGATGAACGGTGTAGATGCAATTATCTTTACAGCAGGTGTTGGTGAAAATAACCCAGGTATGCGTAAAGAGATCATTAATTACGTTGGCTATCTTGGCTGTGAAATTGATGATGAGGAAAATGCAGTTCGTAGCGTAGAGAAGGTAGTATCTACTCCAGATAGTAAGGTAAAAGTAATGGTTATACCTACAAACGAAGAACTTATGATTGCAAGAGATACAGTTGCATTGGTAAAATAATTCTGTCAGATTTTGAAAAAAGTGTTGACAAACTATACCAATCTCGGTATAATTGTAGAAGTGTTTTGAGTTTTTAAGGAGGTGTAATGACATGTCGATTTGTCCTAAGAATAAATCTTCTAAAGCAAGAAGAGACAAACGTAGAGCAAACTGGAAAATGACTGCTCCTACTTTAGTTAAATGCAGCAAATGTGATGCTTTGATGGTGCCACACAGAGTATGTAAGAACTGTGGAAGCTACAACAAAAAAGAGATCATCGCAGCAGCTGAATAATGAATAGTTGATGATATGCAAAGCTCTTGTAAGAATTTACAAGGGCTTTCTTTTTGTGTAAAGTAAAGATTGGGGTTGACAGAAGAGGAAAACAAGTGTATACTAACTGTATCAGTTGAAGTGGTACAGTTGGTACGGGTGATACAGTTAGGAGGTGAGAGGATGATACAGATTAACCCGACGAATAATCAACCTATTTTCGAACAAATAGTTTCGCAGATAAAAGCGAATGTTGTGAAAGGGTACCTGAAACCGGGGGATGCATTACCATCGGTTCGAAAATTGGCATTACAGCTTTCTGTGACGCCAGGAACAGTGGCAAAGGCCTACAGTGAACTAGAGCACCAGGAGGTAATCGTTACCATTCGTGGTAAGGGGGCGTATATCGCAGAAAAGGGGGTGGGACATCGATCCCAAATTCAAGTAGAGCGTGAGCTTTCTTCATTACGGGAAGTATGTATGCAATTAATATATATGGGAGTAACCCAGGAAGAAATGATAGAAGAAATAAAAAAAGTATATACGAGCGTAGGGCAGTGATGCGTTTGTAAAGAGAAGAAAAGAGGTATCGTATGATTGAAGTAAAGAATGTGACAAAGGTATATGAAAAAGGCGGGAAGCCAGCGATTTCAAATGTATCCTTTGAGGTAAAACCTGGTCAGATTCATGGATTGATAGGTCCGAATGGATCCGGAAAAACAACGTTGATAAAATGTTTGACGGGAATACTGAAGCCGGATGAAGGAGAGGTTTTGTGCGATGGTCAACCGGTGTATGATAATCCACAGGTAAAGAAGCGGATTGGTTATGTGGCGGATAACTGTAATTTTTTTCCGACTTACAAAGTTATTGATATGGTAAAGTTTTTTGCGGGAATGTATGAAGCGTTTGATCCGGAAGAATTTCATAAGCTGAATGAGGTTTTTAAAATTCCTGTACGAAAACGAATCATGCACTTGTCCAAAGGGCAGAAGATGAGAGTTTCTTTTATGCTGAATATGGCAATGAAACCGGATGTGTTGATTATGGATGAGCCTACCTCGGGGTTGGATGCCATAGCGAAGGCAGATTTGCTGGAGCAGGTAATCACAAAGGTAGAATATGAGGAGACGGCGGTAATTATTTCTACCCATCATCTTCATGAATTGGAGAAGATTTGTGATACGGTTACAATGATGAGTGTTGGAAATACACAATTCCAAGGGAATTTGGATGCAGCCAAAGAACAGATAAGAAAGTATCAGGTGGTGTTTAAGGATGGTTTGCCAAAGGGGATGTTAGAAGAGGAAAGGATTCTGAACTATTCGAATTTGGGAAGTGTCTATACTTTCTTGTGGGATAATGGGGAGGAAGAGTTAGAAGGTGAAACGGATGCGGCAGTTTCCTTCTTTTGCGAAAATGGTGCTGACTTAGCGGAAAAGGTGGAAATATCATTGGAAGAGTTGTTTATATATACCAATAAAAGGAGGAGAGAAAATGAATAAGGCGATTGTTACATATGGGAAACGTGAGTTTAAAAAAGTGCTCTTGTTGCCAATTGTTTCTGTGATTTATGTAATAGGCGTGTTTGTTACACAGTATTTTACGATTGAGAATGAGTTGCTGACACACTATTTGGCACATGGTTTTTCAGGATATTACGACATGGATTCGTTGGGGGATGTGTACATGAAGTATCTCTGCGATAATATTCTTAATGATGTGCACTGGATCTTTACAGTTTTGTTTGTTGCTTTTCTGATTCAGCGTTTGTTCTATCTTGAAAATTCGGGCGACGTATCGGACTTTTTGCGATTGTTGCCGATACAAGAGCGAACCAAAGTGTTTGTAAAATTATTGATCGGAGAAGGGTTAATCCTTTTCTTGTCTACCGTTTTCGGAATTGTTGGAACGATTTCCTTCCAACATGCAAATTCCTATTTGCAATTGCGAAACCAAATGGTGGCAAATATGGCGCCGGAGAATGGTGTGCTTATGATCTGGCAATTGGCATTGATGATGTTTGTTACTATGAGTGCCATGTTTATGGTTTTTTATCTGGCTCAAAGTTGTATTCATCATCGTGCGTTGGCTTTTGCGGCAGGGATAGGAGTGCTGGGGATGCCACTGCTTATCGCAACGGTAGTGTGTGACCTTTTTGGGGTTGATACTTCCTTGATGTCGGCGGCGTGTGCGATTACCAATATGTTGCCATTAACAGATACGATACGCATGATTGAGAGTGGCCATACATATATAGGCGTTTATGGGACGTATTGGGATGGATATCTTACCACTATAATACTTTGGGGAAGTATGACTGTTATAGCAGCTGCACTCATAGTGCTTTCGGTGAAGATGCGATGGAATGTGAAAGAATCTTCCAATCGTTTGATTAATTCCAGGTGTGTTCGTTCATTTTTGATATCTGGAATAGTATTTGCTGTGGCAATGATTGTTGCTATGATTGTTTCTAGTGGAGTGGACTATACCGTGTGGACAGAAGAGGTCCAACGAGAGAGTTGCAGAGTGTATGCACAAAGTCTGATTATTGTCTTCTTGGTTGGTTATGGTGTGGTACAGATGGTGTTGTATTTGATTGAAAGAAGGCATAAAAGAATCGATAAGGAGATGAAGATATGAAAAAAGAAATGTTGCGCGTGATATTAAGTGCCTTGATTGTTCCGTTTCTCTTCTTGATAGTGTGGATTATTTGTAGTTGCAATCATAAAGGCGAGGGTGTGGGTGTAGAGTACATCATCAAAAATGGAGCGGTAAGACATGATTGGGATATTAAAATGGATAATATCTTAGAACGAGGATATGTTCTTTACCGTGATATCCCTCAAGAGTTGCAAAAAATATCAGAGATACCAGAGTTTGTTTCGAAGAAATACGATGAAGATGGTGAGTTAGTGGAAGAAAACAACGCGGATTTTTCGATGCTGAATGATCTGGATTATGTAAAAAAATATAACGGTCAAATTGTGACTGGCAATGTAAATGATTTTTATGCAATCGCTGTCTTGACAATTGATTCAACGAAGGATCAGTTTCAAGATAAGGATCTCATTCAGAAAATAGAAGAAAGTGGTTTTTCGGGATTTTCTAAACACATTTCGGCGATAGAGAAAAAAATACAAGTCAAGAGTGAGGCGCACAAGAGTGAGGAAGATCCTTACTATACCGGTGGTAGTGAGGTTTATTATATTGATTGTCAGGGAGTGCGATTTCAGTTGACAAGAATAGGCGCGGATGCGTTTTCCTTGAAAGTGGATGGGAATCTATCGTACTGTTATTGTCCAGAAAAGTATGTGGCATTTGTAAATCAGCAAATGGCGTCTGGTGACTATTATCTTTTGTCTTCTTGTGCGGGCGGGGAACGTGAAATCCTTACCTTTGCAAAAAATAATTGTGTGACAGATATGTGGGCAAGGACAGAAAAGGAAGAGGGGGGCTCAAATGGCAAAGCGATTTCCTTTGTGTTTGAAAATGGTCAGCTGGTAGATTATTTCGTTGCAATATGTGGGGCGCAGTTGCAATGGGATGACGCAGATGATACATTTGTTGCAAATGCTACCAAAGGGATTGATAAGGAGTTGGAAGAAAAGCCACGGGTTCTGGAAACCTATTATGATGAAGCGTTTCGAGTTTATCGTACAAAGGAATAGAGTACGGAGAGAAAGCGGGTTTGTTGAGAAACAAACCTGCTTTATTTTTGAGAAACAAAAAAAGAAGCTTTGAAATCAAAGCTTCTTTTATGCGGATGGTGGGACTTGAACCCACACGAGGTCACCCCCGCAAGATTTTGAGTCTTGTGCGTCTGCCATTCCGCCACATCCGCGAATGTGAACTGTCCGTCACAACACTCAGTATATTATCATCCTTTTTGCAAAATGTCAATACTTTTTCTGAAAAAAATTCAAAAAATTTTAAAATTATGCATTAAAGTATTCCATGTAGTCAAATGCAGCCGTTGTATTACTGTCTGTTCCGTTGGATGTTGCGTAAACTCCCATAGTATTTCCAACAAAACCACCAGCTACATCGGTACAGAGGATTCGACCGTCTACATGATCGGCAATCGCGACAAAGTTGGTTCCGTCTGTACTATATGAGAAAGAGAGGTCTTGTTCGTTTGCTTCGATGCGAAGTTTCATATTAGAATAGCTTCCATCTAGAGTCAACTCTTTGTAGGTTTCTGTTTTATTGTCTTGTACTTTCAAAAGAGAGAGTACAGAGTTGGTTCCATCTGTTCCGAGGAGGAGCTGATAGTTGAATTCTTCGCTTTGGAAAATGGTGATACCTGCTTGTTCATTTGTGGTAGCAGGAGAAAATTCCAGTGCAGTTTCAAAACGGAAAGAAAATCCGGTCTGACGTGTGCAGACAAAACTTGGATTACCATCCGAAGCAAGCAAGTCCTTGCTGCATTTGAGGGTAAGGTAGCCTGGTTTGTCTGTAAGCGAGTAGTTTTCCTCGATTGGATTTCTCAAGTACATCATATGTAATGGAAGAGAGTCTGTGTTGAAGTCTTCTTTTGCTGGGACAGGAGGTACAAGGAAAAGAGGAAGATTTGGTGTTTCTACAGTGTCTTCTACAATTCCTTTTCCAGGATTGATTACTGGCCAGTCTTCATCCCAAGTGAAAGGTACCAAATATGTTTCTCGTCCTAGGTTTCGATAATATCCACCGTAAGGACGTGAAGCCAAAAGAACCATCCACCATTCGCCATTTTGCGTCTCTACAATATCCGGATGTCCAACGTTAACAATAGGGTAATCGATTCCCAAATGACGATGTGTCATGATTGGATTGCCGCGGTGTCCTTCAAATGGCTCAAACAAACTTTTGCTTCGTGCGATGGAAATTGCATGATCGTGAGCGGTACCAGCTTCTGATATCAGCAAATAGTACCAGCCATTCTTTTTATAAATGTGAGGACCTTCCGGCCATTCCACACCACGAAGAGCTCCATGCCATGCAGGATAGCTATCGCCAACAAGTTTCATTGTGTTTAAGTCGAGTTCCTGGATGTATATTTCGTTATCGCCATAATAACGCGCACCTTCACGACGTGGTTTTGTGCCGCAGTAGTAACATTTGCCGTCGTCATCAAAGAAAAGAGATGGATCGATTCCTTCAGAACCCAGTGGGTATGGATCGGACCATGGACCGGCAGGATCTTTTGCGGTAACAATGAAATTTCCTAATTCGCTGCTCACGTGAGTTGTTATCATATAGAATGTGCCATCGTGATAGCGAAGAGTTGGTGCAAAAATGCCACGGCTAACACCAGACTTCTCAAGAGGTAGCTGAGAAGGACGATCCAAAATGTTACCAATTTGTTCCCAGTGGATGAGATCCTTACTGTGGAAGATTGGTACTCCAGGGAAGTAAGAGAATGTTGATGTTGCAAGATAATAGTCATCGCCGACTCTGCACATGGTAGGATCTGGATAAAAACCAGGCAAAATCGGATTTGAATGTCGATTCATACTTGTCATATTAAAGTCTCCTTTGTAAATATTATGTTAAAATTATTCTAATAT